>NZ_JBSGJD010000012.1:0-73715 GCF_053605405.1 Amycolatopsis sp. NPDC003861 | reverse complement strand
GCCGGGGCCCCGCCCGAGGCGCGAGCTCACGGCCCACGGCCCACGGCCCACGGCTCACGGGACGCAGCCCACGCACGCGGCACGCGGCCCGAGCCCACGGCCCACGGCCCACGGCCCACGGCCCACGGCCCACGGCCCACGGCCCACGGCAGTCTCGCAGCCAGCGGCCCCGCGACAAGCGGCACGCGCCCCGCAGCCCGAGCCCACGGCAGTCTCGCAGCCAGCGCCCCGCAGCTCGAGCCCGCGGCACGCACCCAGCGGTCCCGCGGCACGCGGCACGCGGCACGCGGCACACGACACCCGGCACCCTCGCAGCCGGCGGCCCATCCCAACCCGGCGCCCCAAGCCCGGCAGCAAGACAAAGGCACCGTTCCGGCCACACCCCCCTGCCGACCCGATACGCAGCCGAGCCAGCGGCCGACAGGCCGGGTCAAGGCACGCTTTCCCGCCTTGACGCGGTCTGTCGGCCGTTGAACAATCGAGCGTTCGGGCCGGCGGGACCCACTTAGGCAGGATCACCCAACGAGCATCAGCCTGGCACCGCTCAAAACGGCAGAGCTCTCCTCGCCAAGCACCAACCGACCGAACTCATCCCAACGCCCAACCCGGCCGAACTCCAACCACCGGGCCCAACCCAGCAGCCAACCCGGCCGAACCCCAACCCACCGGGCCCAACCCAGCGCCCAATCCGGCCGTACCCCGACCAACCGGGCCCAACCCGGCTCCACCAACCAGGCTCATCCCAGCTGAACCCCAACCGCCCACCTCATCCCGGCGGGCACCCACCCGCCAAAACCCGAAAACTCACCCCAGCCACCCCGGCCGATCCCCCTTCCGAAGCCGCCGCCACTCCCGCCCAAAACCCGCCCGCAACTCCCGCGCCCGCTCCTCATCCCGCGCATACAACACCCCGAAGGCGAACGTGTTCTGCCCTTCCCCCTGCCCGGCGATCGCCAAATGCCGCAGCACCTCCCGGCCGACCACCGTGTCCTGGTGCTCCCCCAGCGTCTCCTGAACAGCCTTCACGTTCTTCCGCCAAGCCCGCAGCTTCTTCCCGTAGACCGGCTTCACGGTGTCCGCGGCGTACCGAGCCCGCTTCGCCTTCTTCCGCACCTCGTGCAGGGCCACCTCGATCTCATCCCCGTGAGCCGCCGCCTCAGCGCGGCGAAGCTTCCGAGCGGCCTTCCGCAACGGCTTCCGCAGACCGGCCTTCGCCGGCTTGCGGGCCGCCGCGGTCAACGGCGGGTCCTCCAGCAGCGCGTCCAACGACCGCAGCAACGCCAAATACCGCTTCCCGGTCAACGCCTCCAGAGCCCGCGTCCGCGCTTCCTCGGCCTCCCTGGCGAACTGGCGGGTGAGGAACTGCCGCAGCGGCCCGAACACCAGCTCCGACGGCACGTCGTCTAGCTGCTCCCGGAGCCGCTCCTCCGCGACCTCGGTGTCCCGGAACGGCGACAACTGACGTCCCAGCCACTGCAGCTCGCCGACGATGCCCGCGGACTCGACCACCGAATCGAACGTCCGCAGTGTGCTCCGCAGCTTCCGGATCGCCACCCGCATCTGGTGCACCGCGTCATCGGCGTCCAGCCGCACCCCGACGTCCGCCCGGCGCAACCGCCCGTAGTGCTCCCGTAGTGAAGCGAGCACCACCTCTCCCGCGGACGGTTTCTTCCCCACCCGCGGCGCAGCCGGAACCCGGTCGCCGACGAGCCGGCGCAGTTTCGACGACCACGGCGACGCCGAAGCTCCCGCTTCGGTCAACGCCCGGTCGAACTCCCCGAGCAGCTCCGGCGCCGCCGACGGGTCCAGTTCGAGCTCCAGTTCACGCCACTCGTCGAGCCGCGCGGTTGCGCCGCCGGCTTCGCCGGTCACGTGGTCGTCGGTGAGGACGGCGATCGTCTGCCCGTCGGCGCCGGCCAGGCGGTGGGAAAACCGATCGGTCCGCAAGTGCGCGATCGGCACCAGCTTCTCCCCCAGCGTGTACGCCCGCACCAGCCGCCGAAGCCGGCCGGGCACCTTGTGCGGGTCGCCGCCCAGCGGCAGCTGCAGCTCCTGGCGCTCGTCGGCCGACACCGGCAGCTTCAGGTGCCAGCCGGCGTCCGGGCCGCCCACCCGGCGCCGCAGGGTGATGCCGGACTGGGCCAGCCGGAACGTCGAGGTGTCGTAGTAGGACGCGTCGAGCACGTGCTCGACCGGGTCGTCCTGGGTCTCGACGCCGCCGACGCCGATCAGGCGGGGCACGCCGCTGCCCGCGACGATCTCGTACTTGCGTTCGCGCTCGGTCACCGACGACGGCGCTGCCATGGTTCGTCCTCCCTGGGGCCGGGTTCACCGGATGGGTACCCGGGCGGCACGCGGCCGACACGGGATTCGGCGCCGGGCCAGCGGGTATCCGGTTCTGCAGTACCCGAGCCCGGACCAGGAGAGTGCATGAACGGCAACCAGCCCGCAACCGACCTGACGACCGTCCTCGCCGGCGACCACCGCGAGCTCGACCGGCTCTGCACCGAGCTCGAGCTCGGCCAGGGCAGCCCGGAGAACCGCAAGGACCTCGCCGATCACCTGATCGCGGAACTGGTCCGGCACTCCGTCGCCGAAGAGCCCTACCTCGACGGCGATGGCGACCTCGCCGAAGCGGACGGCCTGATGCGGCAGCTCGAAGGCACCGGGCCGCAGGAAACCCGGTTCGAGCGCCTGCTGGGCGGGCTGATCCGGGCCGTCCGGCGGCACGTCCGTGAGGAAGGGCCCGCGGCCGTCCGCGAAATCCGGCGCACCTGCTCCCAGGAGCAGCAGGCCGAACTGGGCCGGCAGGTCCTCGAAACCCGCGAGGCCGCGGCGACGCTGCCGCACCCCGGCCTCGCCGACCGGGTGCCCCAGGCCGACCAGCTGTGGCCGGGCCCGGGGTTCGTCGACCGGGCCCGTGCCGCCCTCCAGGCTCCGGCATCGGGTTGAATGGGCAGTCGCGACCCCGATCAGGAAGGCAGCGAGGACCCATGAGCGTCGGCGAAGAGGAGTGGGCCCGGGACCGGGCCTGGTTCGGGCAGGACGGTGCACCCGAGCCCGGGCCCCTGGCCCGGCAGTTCGCCGACCTCACGCGGACCCTGCTCGACGTGACGCCGACCGCCGGCGGGGTGCTCAAGCTCGTCGTCGGGGCCGCGGCCGCGCTCGTTCCGGACGCCGACCTGGTCAGCGTCACCCTGCGCGACGCCGACGGCCGCTACCACACCCCGGTCGAGACCGATCCGATCGCCGAACGGCTCGACCAGGTGCAGTACGACCACCGGGAAGGTCCCTGCGTGGAATCGGCCCGCCCGGACGGCCCGGCCGCCGGCTGGTCGCAGGACCTGGGCCGGGACCCGCGCTGGCCGGCGTTCGGCCCGGCCGCCGCCCGCCACGGCTTCCACTCGGTGCTGGCCACCGCGCTGCTCCCGGACGCCCGGCCGCCGCGGCTTTCCGGCGCGCTGAACATCTACTCGCGCACTCCGGGCGCGTTCGACGCCCGGGCGATCGACATCGCGCTGCTGCTGGCGACACACGCGTCACTGGCGCTGACCCACACCCAGGCCGTGGCCTCGGCCGAGCTGGAGTCGGCGCACCTGCGCCGGGCGGTCGACAGCCGGGACGTCATCGGGCAGGCCAAGGGCATCCTGATGCAGCGCCGCGGCATCACCGCGGACGAGGCCTTCGACGTGCTGCGCCGCGCGTCCCAGGACCTGAACGTCAAGCTGGCCGACCTGGCGAGAACCCTCGCTTCGCGGCACACCGAAATCGATCTGCCGGCTTCCGAAGAGGCCTGACCACACCGGGAGCGCCGCTTCCGCGGGGGAAGTGGCGCTCCCGGGTGCCGATTTCTTACGGGGCCGTGTACGGGGCCCGGTTCTCCAGCGACGGGCTGGCGGCCGGGTACCGGCCGTCCTGCCCCGGCACCGGGGTGACCGTCGGGCCCTGCTCGGCCTCGGCTCGCGGCCGGGGGCCGCGCTGGACGACCGCCTCCACCTCCTGCTCACCGCGGATGCGGGCCAGGACGCCGAGGGTGATCGCGTGGGCCAGGGCGAGGATCAGCAGCAGCACGCCGATGCGCCCGACCACGCCGGGCAGGTCGCTGCCGCCCAGGTCGATCGTCGAGATGAGCGCCAGCACGCCCAGCGTCGCGAGGTGGAACAACACCGTGACCAGGCGCGTCATCGAAGCGCCCGCCGCCGGGTCGCCGTAGGAGTTCTCCAGGTACCGGCGGCCGCTGCGGTAGATGATCTGCCCGTCTATCAGGACCAGCGCAACGCCGATCGCGAGGAACGACAGGTACGCGTTCGTGGTCATGCCGGACGCTCCTTCCTGGGGGACCTTGCCGGAGGAATACCCGGCAGGTCGCGCAGGGAAACGCCCCCGTCACGGGGTGAACACCGTCACCCGGCGAAGGTGTCCGGGTCCGGCCCGGTGCGGCGGCCTTCGTCGAGCCTGCCGATCTCCGCCATGTCCTCGTCGTCGAGCTCGAAGCCGAACACGTCGATGTTCTGGCGCATCCGTTCCGGTGACGCCGACTTCGGGAAGACGATGTTGCCGAGCTGGACGTGCCAGCGCAGCACGACCTGCGCGGGCGTCCGGTCGTGCTTCTCCCCCAGGCCGGTGAGCACCGGGTCGTCGAGGATCCCCGCCTGCGCCAAGGGGCTCCACGCCTCCGTGGCGATGCCGTGCGCCCGGTGGTACTCGCGCAGCTGCGCCTGCTGCAGCGCCGGGTGCAGCTCGATCTGGTTGACCGCGGGCACCAGCGACGTCTCCTCGGCGAGGCGGTCGAGGTGGGCGGGCTGGAAGTTCGACACGCCGATGGCGCGCGCCTTGCCGGCCCGCAGGATTTCCTCGAAGCCCTGCCACGTCCGGACGTAGTTGTCCTTGGCCGGCAACGGCCAGTGGATCAGGTAGAGGTCGACGTACTCGAAGCCCAGCCGGCGCAGGCTGCCTTCCAGGGCGGTGATCGCGTTGTCGTGCCCGTGCGCGTCGTTCGCCAGCTTCGTCGTGACGAACACGTCTTCGCGGGCCACACCGGCGTCCGCGATCCCGGCGGCGACCCCGGCCTCGTTGCGGTACATCTGCGCCGTGTCGACATGGCGGTAGCCGGTTTCCAGGGCCGTCCGCACGGCCCGGGCCGTTTCCTCGGGCGGGATCTGGAAGACGCCGAACCCGAACTGCGGGATCCGCACGCCGTTGTTCAGTTCCGTGGCCGGAACGCCGGCCGTGGTGGTCGTCATGCCTACGGCCTACCCGGCGGTCCCCGGACGCGAAACGCGGCGGGGCGGGTGATCCCCGCGCCGCCGCGTCAACGCACCCCGATCGGGTGGGGCTACTGTCCCGGGCGGTCCACGTCACCGCGCCAGGCGCCGGTCTCCCGGCCGCGCTGCTCGATGAACTCCTTGAACCGCTTCATGTCGCCCTTCACCCGCCGGTCGAGCACGCCGAGCTTGTCGGCGACGTTCTCGGCGAAGCCCTCCGGGTCGATGTCCATCTGCGCGGTCACCCGGGTGTGGGAGTCGTCGAGCCGGTGGAAGGTGATGACGCCGGCGTGGTCCGGGCCGGAGTCCGACGTCCAGGCGACCCGCTCGTCGGGGTGCTGCTCGGTGATCGTCGCGTCGAATTCGCGCGTCACGCCACCGAACCGCGTCACCCAGTGGGTGTGGGTGGCGTCCACCTGGCGGATTTCTTCGACGCCCTCCATGAACTGCGGGAATTCCTCGAACTGCGTCCACTGGTTGTACGCGGTCGAAACGGGGACTTCCACGTCCACGATTTCGGTGATCGTGCTCATGCACTCCTCCTGGTCGTTGGTCGGTGCAAATCGGCTACCCGGTGCACGGGGCGTCAAACCCGGCGTGGTTGACGCAGGGCGGAGCCGGGTACACGGCGGCCAGGCAAGGAGGTGTTCGGTGATCGAAGAGGTGAACAAGAAGCCGGCTTCCGACCGCTCGGTCGGCGAACTGGTGACGGACCTGACCGACGAGGTCAAGCGGCTCGTCCGGGACGAGATGCGGCTCGCGGTCTTCGAACTGCAGCGCAAGGGCAAGAAGATGGGCCTGGGCGCCGGGTTGTTCGGCGCGGCAGGACTGTTTGCGTTCCTCGGGGCCGGCACGCTGGTCGCGGCGGCCGTGCTGGCGCTCGCGCTGGTCGTGCCCGGCTGGCTGGCGGCGGTGCTCGTCGCGGTCGCGCTGTTCGTCGTCGCCGGGATCGCGGCACTGGTCGGCAAGAAGGAAGTGACGCAGGGGGTGCCACCGGTGCCCGAGGAAGCGATCAGCGGCGTCCGCGAAGACGTGGACACCGTGAAGCAGGGAGTGCGGACATGAGCGGGGACTTCCCGAAGAACGCCGAGGAGGCGCGCCTCGACCGGGACGCCACCCGGGAGGAGCTCACCGAGACCCTGGAGGCGCTCGGGCAGAAGCTCGACGTCAAGACCCGGGTCAAGGAGAACGTCGACGAAAAGCTCGACCAGGCGACCGCGAAGGTCGCGGACGTGACGAACGAGCCGACCGCGGTCAAGTTCCGCCAGGGCGCCGACGCCGTCCGCGCCAACCCGCTGCCGGTCTTCGCCGGCGTGCTGGGCCTGGTGATCCTGATCCGCCTGATCCTGCGCCGGAGGGACTCGTGAACAAAGCGCTCTACAAACCGCTGAGCTGGGTGGTGGGTGCCCTGGGCGGCATCCTCGCCGGCCAGGTCTTCAAGCAGGTCTGGAAGCAGGTGGCCGGCGAAGAGGACGCCCCGGACGCCACCGACCGCGACTACACCTGGCGGCAGGTGGTCATCGCGGCGGCGGTCCAGGGCGCGATCTTCGGAGCCGTCAAGGCCGCCACCGAGCGGGCCGGCGCGGTGGGTTACCGCAAGGCGACCGGCGACTGGCCCGGCGACGACTGACTGTACACAGTGGACGGCGGGAGGCGGGGCCGCGCGGCGGTCACGCCTCCCGGCCGGGCTCGGGGGTCAGGCCGGCGAGCGCGGGCCCGACCCCGGGGTGGATCGTCAGCACCAGGTCGGCCCCGGTGGCTTCGAGCGAACGGGTGACCGCGTGGCCGCCGAGCACGACGGCGAGTTCGGTGCGGGCGTCCGCCTCCAGCAGCGACCGGACACCGGCGCAGCTGAGGAAGGCGACCCGGGTCAGGTCGACGATCAGCCGCCCGCCGGTGGCGAGGGCTTCGTCGAGGGTGCCGACGGTGGCGGCGTCGATGTCACCGACCAGGGTCAGGACGGTGATCCCGCCCGGTCGTTCGGTCGTGGTGACGGTGAGGCCGGACGGTTCGTAGATCGTGCGAAAACAGTCGTACATGGCGCTCCCTTTTTCAGCGGTGCAGGGGCGCTGACCGGAGCACGTGTCTGAACAACAGCCAACACCCTTGACCGTACGCCCCTGAGCGGTGAGGTCAACCCCGCGGGTTTCCCGGCTCCGACCTCGGGTAATCCGTTCGGGACCGAAATCGGCGTCCCGGAAGGAGATCGATGCGTGTCGTGATCGTCGGCGGCGGTTTCGCCGGTTACCACGCGGCGAAGAGCCTGCGGAAAGAAGCCGGCGAAGACGTCGAAGTGGTCGTGCTGAACCCCACGGATTACTTCCTCTACCTGCCGTTGCTGCCCGAAGTGGCGGCCGGGATCCTGGACCCGCGGCGGGTCGCGGTGTCCATCCCCGAAACGCTGCGCGGGGTCCGGCTCGTGCTCGGCGTGGCCACCGGTGTCGACTTCGACGCCCGCCACGTCACCTACACCGATCCCGAGGACAACGAACACCGGATCGGGTACGACCGGCTGGTGCTCGCCGCGGGCAGCGTCAACAAGCTGTTGCCGATCCCGGGCGTGCCGGAATACGCGCACGGTTTCCGCGGCGTCCCGGAAGCGCTGTACCTGCGCGACCACATCACCCGGCAGATCGAACTGGCCGCCGCGGCCGAAGACCCGGCCGAGCGCGACGCCCGCTGCACGTTCGTGGTGGTCGGCGCCGGCTACACCGGCACCGAGGTCGCCGCGCAGGGTCCCGCGTTCACCGCCGCGCTCGCCGCGCGCCACCCCGAGCTCGCCGGGCAGAAGATCCGCTGGCTGCTGGTGGACGTCGCCGAGCGGGTGCTGCCCGAGCTGGACAAGCGGCTCGGCCGGACCGCCGACGAGGTGCTGCGAGCCCGCGGGGTCGAGGTGCTGATGAAGACGTCGGTCGACCACGCCGACGCCAAGGGCGTCACGCTGACCAACGGCGACGCGGTGCCGGCCCGCACCCTCGTGTGGTGCGTCGGCGTGCGGCCGGACCCGCTGGTGGCCGACCTCGGGCTGGAGACCGCCAAGGGCCGGCTCGTGGTCACCGAGCAGCTGAACGTGCCGGGCCGCGACGACGTCTTCGCCTGTGGTGACGCGGCCGCGGTGCCCGACCTGACCCGTCCCGGCCAGTACACCGCGATGACCGCGCAGCACGCCGAGCGGCAGGGCAGGCTGGCCGGGCGGAACGTGGCGGCGTCGCTCGGCTACGGCCGCCGCGGCAGCTACCGGCACCACGACCTCGGCTTCGTCGTGGACCTCGGCGCCGGCGCGGCCGCGGCGAACCCGCTGCACATCCCGCTGTCCGGGCGCCCGGCGAAGGCCGTGACGCGCGGCTACCACCTGATGTCGATGCCGGGCAACCGCGTGCGCACGGCCGCCGACTGGGTCCTGGAGGCGCTGACCGGCCGCCAGACCGTCCAATTGGGACTCGTCCGGTCCGGGTCCGTGCCGCTCGACACGGACAGCCCCGAACTCCCCCGTCGCTGATCGTCTCGTGTGAAAGGGAAGCGCATGCCCGCCGAACCCGAACCCGTCCGTTCCGAAGGTCCGTCCGTGGTGACGGCCGGGGACCCGTCGGGCCCCAAGGTGATCGTGCTGGACCCGGCGGGCGCCGGGAAGCACGACGAGCTGCCGGCGACCTGGCGGCCGCTGACGCAGCAGCGAGCCGTCTTCTGGTGCCGCGTGCCGGCGGGCGGCGCCCTGACCGAGGCCGACGACCTCCTCGGCGACGCCGGCCCGGGCGACCCCGCGATCGCGGTCGTGGCGAGCGGCCCGTTCGCGGCGGAAGCGCTCCAGCTGGTCGAGCGCCACCCCGGCGCGGCCCAGCACCTGCTGCTGGTCGACCCGGCCTCGGACGCCTTCCTCGCCTCCGACGACGCCACCCAGGCCAACGACGCCTGGCTCGCCGAGCACGACGACGTGGTGGCCAAGCTGCGTGAGGCGGGCACGGAGGTGCGGGTGGTGGCGTCGAGCAGCGAGAACCCGGACGACCGGGTGCCCCCGCCGCTGCCGCTCGGCCACCCGGTCGTGGTCACGGCGGTCCGCTCGGCATTGGGCCTGGACTAGACCCAGGGCCGCGGAAGTCCGCACGATCGGAGAAGCCGGGCTGAGCGCTCACCGCCGCCCGGCGGCCAGCTCCACGAAGGCCCGCACCACCGGGGAGACCGAGCCGGCCCGCCAGGCCAGGCCCAGGTCGATCCTCGGGGGCGGGTCTTCCAGCCGCCGCAGCACCACGCCACGGCGGCGCAACGCCCGCGCCCGGTGCTCCGGGACAGCCGCGAGGCCCGCTCCCTCCGCCACCGCGCGCATCAACTGCTCGTCCTCCGGCTCCTCGCGGACGATCGGCGGCAACCCGCCCGGCCAGACCTGGCCACTGATCGCGTCGTACTGGCCGGGGCCGTTCTCCCGCGGCCAGAACACCACCGGCTCGGCGGCGATCGCGGCCCGCCGCACCCGCCCGCGGCGGCGGGCCAGCGCGTGGTCCGCCGGCAGCACGAGCAGGACCTCTTCCGACCCCACCACGGCGACCTCGATCCCCGCGGCGGTGACCGGCGGCCGCACGAACCCGACGTCGATCTCGCCCGCCGCCAGCCGGGCCAGGTTCAGGCTGGTCCAGCCCGTTTCGAGGGCGAGTTCGACGTCCGGGTGCCGCTCGCGGTAGGCCGCCACCAGGTCGCCCGCCTGCGGGCCGGGCGCGGACCGCGTGTAGGCGATCCGCAGCCGGCCGGTGTCACCCCGGCCGGCCGCGGTGATCACGCCCCGGGCCCGGTCCAGCCGGTCGAGCAGGGCGCGGGCCTCCGCGGCGGCCACCCGGCCGGCCTCGGTCAACGCGAACCGCGGGCCCGTGCGGTCGAGCAGCGCCACCCCGAGGTCCGCCTCGAAGGCGCGGATCTGCTGGCTCAGCGACGGCTGGGACACGAACAGCCGGGCGGCGGCCTTCGTGAAGTGCATTTCCTCGGCGAGCACGGCGAAATAGTGCCATCGACGCAGGTCCACGCAGCGATTATAGGGTGTTCCTATCATCCCATCGGGACGAAGTCTTGGACCGGACGCGCCGCCCGCTGCTGTCCTGGGGCCCATGACCACGACCAGCGCGCCCCTGACCCGCCCCGACCGCAAGCTGCTGGCCCTCGCGGCCGGGCGGCGGCTCGTCGCTCCGATGGCCGGGTTCGTCGACCTCACCGCTGTCCGGGAAGCCGTCGAAGACCTCACCAAGGCGTTCGCCCCGCTCGGGCGGGTCCAGCACACCGTCGCCGCCAAGGCGTGCGGCCTCGCGCCGCTCCTGCGGTACCTCGGCGACCTCGGGATCGACGCCGAGGTCGCGAGCCCCGGTGAGACGGCGGTCGCGGAGGCCGCGGGCCTGCGCGGTCCGCGGCTGGTGCTCGACTCCCCCGCCAAAACCACCACCGAACTCGCGCACGCCCTCGCCGAGGGCACGGCGGTCAACGCCGACAACTTCCAGGAACTCGCCCGGCTCGACGCGCTGGTCGGCGCGACCCGGCCGCGGTCGGTGCTGGGCCTGCGGATCAACCCCCAGGTCGGCGCGGGCCGGATCGGGGACACGAGCACCGCCACCCCGGCGTCGAAGTTCGGTATCCCGTTGCGGGACAACGGAAACCGCGCGCTCCTACTGGAGGCGTTCGCGTGCCGGCCGTGGCTGACGCGGCTGCACGTCCACGTCGGCTCGCAGGGCTGCCCGCCGGAACTGATGGCCGAGGGCGTCGCCGCGGTGCACGAACTCGCCGAGCAGATCAACGCCGAAGCCGGGTACCGGCAGGTCACCAGCCTCGACCTCGGCGGCGGGCTGCCGGTGGACTTCATGTCCGACGCGCCGGGCCCGACGTATGCCGACTACGTCGCCACGCTGCTGGCCCGGGTTCCGGCCCTGGCCGACGGGCGCTACGCGTTCGTCACCGAATTCGGCCGGTCCCTGCTGGCGAAGAGCGGTTTCCTGGCCGGTACGGTGGAATACACCAAGGTCGCCGGGGGCCGGCACATCGCCGTGACGCACGCGGGCGGCCAGGTGGCGGCGCGCACGGTGCTCCAGCCGGAGCACTGGCCGCTGCGGCTCGGCGCGTTCGACGCCTCCGGCACGCCGAAGACCGGGCCTGAGGTACCGCAGGACATCGCCGGTCCCCTGTGTTTCGCGGGCGACCTTCTCGCCCGCGAGCGGCCACTGCCGCTGCTGGAACCGGGCGACCTCGTCGTCGCCCACGACACCGGGGCGTACTACTTCGGCGCGCACTACGCGTACAACACGCTGCCGCGCCCGGCGGTGTACGGCTTCACCGTGTCGCCGCGCGGTGACGTCGAGTTCACGCCGCTGCGCCGCGCGCAGACCCTGGCCGAACTGGTCGCCGACGCGGGCGGCGAATTCCTCGGAGCGCTCCCGGAACGGTGACCGGCCGCGTACGATGCCCGGCCATGGGGGATGGTCGAGAGTTGCCGCGGTTCGCCGCGCTGCCGGTCGGGATCGTCGTTGCCGCACAAGCCCTCGTGCTGACGGTGTTGTCCGGCCGCTACGGCTTCCACCGCGACGAGCTGTACTTCGTCGCCGCGGGGCACCGGCCGGACTGGGGGTACGTCGACAACCCGCCGATCACGCCGTGGCTCGCGCGCGCGTCGACGGCGGTGTTCGGCGAGACGCCGAGCGGCCTGCGCGTGGTCGCGACCCTGCTCGGCATGGCGACCGTCGTGGTCGTCGCGCTGATCGCCCGCGAATTCGGCGGCGGCCGCGGCGTCCAGCTCTTCACCGCGATCGCGACGGCGTTGTCGTCCTACGTCCTGGTCGTGTCGCACATGCTGGCGACCAATTCCGCGGACGTGCTGCTGTGGTCGCTGATCGCGCTCTTCGGGCTGCGGTTGCTGCGCACCGGCGACGGCCGCTGGTGGCTCGCCGTCGGCGCCGCCGCCGGGCTCGGCCTGGCGAACAAGTGGCTCGTGCTGCTCCTGCTGTCCGGGCTCGGCGTCGGTGTGGCCGTCGCCGGGCCGCGCCGGGTGCTGCGGTCCCGGTGGCTCGCGGCCGGCGTCGGGATCGCCGCTCTCCTGGCCGCGCCGGTGGTGCTCTGGCAGGCTTCGCACGGCTGGCCGATGCTCACCGTGGCCGGCGGGATCAGCGAGGACGACGGCGCCGAGAACCGCCTCCTGTTCGTGCCGATGCAGCTGGTCCTGCTCTCGCCGGTGCTGGTGCCGGTGTGGGTCGCCGGGCTCGTCCGGCCGTGGCGCGACCCCGGCCTGCGGTGGGCCCGCGCGCTGGCCGTCGCCTACCCGGTCGTCTGCGTCGAACTGCTCGTCGTCGGCGGCAAGCCGTACTACTCGGTGCCGTTGCTGCTGCCGCTGGTCGCGCTGGGCGCGGAGCCGGTGCTGCGGTGGCTGGGCCGGGGCGGGACGGTCCGGCGGGCGCTCACCGGCGCGGCCGCCGCGGTGTGCGTGGCCGTGTCCGTCCTCATCGGACTCCCGGTGGTGCCGGCGGCGGCGCTGAACGGCCCGTTGCTGGCGCTGAACAAGGAACCGGGCGAGCAGGTCGGCTGGCCGGACTTCGCCGGCAGCGTCGCGGGGGCGTGGCAGCGGATCCCGGACGCCGAGCGCGACACCGCGGTCATCCTGGCCGGCAACTACGGGGAGGCCGGGGCGCTCGAGCACTACGGTCGCGGGCTCGGGCTGCCGCAGCCGTACTCGCCGCACATGTCGTACGCGGACTGGGGGCCGCCGCCGGACCGGCTGGTCGGCCCGGTGCTGCTCGTCGGACGCGTCCGGCCCGGCACGCCCGCGGCCCGGCTGATCACCGGCTGCCGCGCGGTCGGCAAGCACCACAACGCCGACGGCGTCGACAACGACGAAGACGGTGTCGTCCTTTCGCTGTGCACGCTCACGCGGCCGTGGTCCGAGGCGTGGCCCCAGCTGCGGCACTACTACTGAGCGGGTTCGCGCTACCCTCGGGCGCATGGTGGCGAGGCGCACGGCGGTGGCCGTGGTGGGGGCGGGCCCGGCCGGACTCACGGTGGCGAACCTCCTGCGGCGCGCGGGGATCGGCTGCGTGCTGCTGGAGGCGCAGAGCCGGGCGTTCATCGAACAACGCCCGCGGGCCGGGTTCATCGAGGAGTGGGCGGTCCGCGGGCTCGAAGAGCGCGGGCTCGGCGGGCGGCTCGTCGCGCAGGCGCCGCAGCACGAGAAGTTCGAGTTCCGGTTCGCCGGGCAGCGGCACGTCTTCCGCTACGGCGACGTCACCGGGCAGCGGCATTTCGTGTACCCGCAACAGCTTCTGGTGACCGACCTGGTCGCGCAGTACACCGACGCCGGCGGTGACGCGGTTTTCGAGGTCTCGGACGTCGAACTGCACGACCTGACGTCGGACTCGCCCGCCGTCACCTTCCGGGCGGACGGCGCCGAGCACCGCATCGACTGCGACTTCGTCGCGGGCTGCGACGGCGCCCGCGGCGTCTCCCAGGGCTACCTGCCCGCGGAATCGACCGTGAAAGCCCACCACGACTACGGAATCGGCTGGCTGGCCCTGCTCGCCGAAGCCCCGCCGTCCGCCGACGGCGTGCTGTTCGGCATCCACCCGCGCGGGTTCGCCGCGCACATGGCCCGCACGCCCACGGTGACGCGGTTCTACCTGCAGACCGCGCCGGGCGAAACCGAGGCGGACTGGCCGGACGAGCGCGTGTGGCGGGAACTGCACGCGCGGCTCACCGTGCCCGGCGGCGAGATCGTCGAGGGCCGGCTGTTCGAGAAGCGGATCCTCGACATGCACAACTACGTCGTCGAGCCGATGTCGCACGGCCGGCTGCACCTCGCCGGCGAGTCGGCGCACCTGGTCGCCCCGATCGCGGCGAAGGGCATGAACCTCGCCCTGCACGACGCGTTCCTGCTGACCGACGCGTTCCGGGCGCACTACGCGGGCGACCCCGCACCGCTGGCCGGCTACTCGGCCGCGTGCCTGCCGCTCGTGTGGCAGTACCAGGAATTCTCGCTGTGGCTGTCCGACATCTTCCACCACACCGCGGCCGCGGGCGAGAACCCGTTCGCGGCGCGCATCGCGCAGGCCCGGATGCGCCGCCTGCTCGGTTCGCCCGCGGCCGCGGCGGCGTTCGCGGAGCTCTACGTCGGCAAGAACGCCGATTTCTGAGGCACGGCTGACGCTGTCAAGAAGAACAAGACTGCACTTTCCGCGGAATCGCGGGCACGCTCTCCGGCATGCACGAACTCGCCGCCGAACAGAAGCACCTGAACGTCCTCTACGCCCGCCTCGACGTCCTGCGGGAAGAGGCGGCCGCCGCGCTCGCCCGCGGCCACGCGCCGGACGTGTGGCGGGCCGAGGCGGCCCGGCTGGCCGCGGTCGAGGACGGGCTGTGCTTCGGCCGGCTGGACCTGACCGGCGGCCGGCGCGTCCACATCGGACGGCTCGGGCTGTTCGACGGCGACGAACCCCTGCTGGTGGACTGGCGCGCGCCCGCCGCCCGGCCGTTCTACACCGCGACCGCCGCCGCGCCGGGCGAAGTCGTCCGCCGGCGGCGGATCACCACCCGCGGCCGGACCGTCGTCGCCCTCGACGACGAACTGCTCGACCCGGACGCTCCGAGCGACGGGCTGGTCGGCGAGGCCGCGCTGCTCGCCGCGGTGACGGCCGGGCGCACCGGGCGGATGCGGGACATCGTCACGACGCTGCAGGCCGAGCAGGACCGGATCGTCCGCGACGACGCCCAGGGCGTCCTGGTCGTGCAGGGCGGGCCGGGCACCGGCAAGACGGCCGTCGCCCTGCACCGGGTCGCCTACCTGCTCTACACCCACGAACACCTGCGCACCCGCGGCGTGCTCGTCCTCGGCCCCAGCCGGGTGTTCCTCGACTACATCGGCCAGGTGCTGCCCGGCCTCGGCGAGCACCGGGTGGTGACGGCGACCGTGCCCGACCTCGTGCCCGGCGTCGCGGTCACCCGGGTGGACACCGCCCGAGAAGCCGCGCGCAAGGGCCGGGCGGCCATGGCGGCCCGCCTCGCCGAACGGGTCCGCGCCGCGGTGGCCGTCCCCGAGCACGCCGTGACCGTCGAGTTCGAGCAGCAGGTGCTGCGGCTGGACCCGGCGGCGCTCCGCCGGGCCGTGCGGACGGCCCGGGAGACCGGGCTGCCGCACAACCAGGCCCGCCACGTGTTCCACCGGGCGGTCGTCACCGCGCTGACCGGGGAACTGGCCGCCCGGATGGAGGCGGTGGTGTTCACCGAGACCGGCGAGGCGCTCGACGGCGGCAGCGCCGACGGCCGCCTCGGCGAGGCCGGACTGCGGGCCCTCGCCGCCGCGGGCGTGGTGCTCCGCCCGGAGGACGACGACGGCCCGCGCACGCTGCTCGACGAGGTCGACCGGGAGGCCTTGCGGACGGCCCTGCTCGCCGACGCCGGCGTCCGGGACGTGCTCGACGGGCTGTGGCCGCCGCTGACCCCGGCCGACGTGGTCGAGGGGCCGTGGAGCGCCGCAGACGTCCCGTTGCTCGACGAGGCCGCCGCGCTGCTCGGCACGAGCGTGCCGGTGTTCGGGCACATCGTGGTCGACGAGGCCCAGGAACTGTCCGAAATGGACTGGCGGATGCTGGTGCGCCGCTGTCCCTCCCGGTCGATGACCGTCGTCGGGGATCTGGCCCAGACCGGCAGCGCGGCCGGGGCCACGTCGTGGGACCGGGTGCCGCGGCCGCACCGGCTCGCGCAGCTGACCGTCGGCTACCGCACGCCGCGGGAGATCATGGAAGCCGCGGCGGAGGTGCTGGCCGTCCACCACCCGGCGTTGCGGCCACCGACCTCGGTGCGGGCGAGTGGCGAGCCGCCGTGGCGGCAGGCGGCCGACGACGTGCCCGGTGTGCTCGCCGAACTCGTCGGCGAAC
Organism: Amycolatopsis sp. NPDC003861; assembly: GCF_053605405.1. Lineage (NCBI taxonomy): Bacteria > Bacillati > Actinomycetota > Actinomycetes > Pseudonocardiales > Pseudonocardiaceae > Amycolatopsis > Amycolatopsis sp. NPDC003861. The sequence continues at coordinate 57,571 of NZ_JBSGJD010000012.1, read as the reverse complement.
ACACCGGGGGGAAGCTGGCCGTCATCGCGCCGGCGGCCGGGGACCTGGCGGCCGCCCTCTCGCTGCGGCGGCCGCCGGACCCGGCCGACGACGTGGTGGTGCTGACCCCGGCCGAGGCCAAGGGCCTCGAGTTCGACGCGGTGGTGATCGCCGACCCCGCCGCCGTCCTCGCGGCCGGCCCGCACGGCGCAGGCGACCTCTACGTGGCGATGACGCGGGCCACCCGGTCGCTCGGTGTCGTCCACCCCGGGCCGGTGCCGCGGGAACTGCGCTCGCTGGCGACCCGGCCGGTCAGCTCCAGGCGATCTTGAACACCCAGGTGTAGCGGCCCGCCTGCCGGGCCGCGGCCGGGACGTCGATCACCAGCGAGCCGTCCTCCACCGTCCAGTGCAGGTTCCCGCGGTACCCGAGCAGCGTCACCCGGTCACCGGCGCGGATCGGCACCGGCGCGGCCACGACCACGCGGCTGCCGGGCGCGGTCAGCGAGTGCACGTAGAAGGCCTCGTTCTGCTTGACCGTGAACCGCAGGTCGCCGAGCTGGGCCATCCGGGACCAGTACGTCGTGCCGTAGATCGCCTCGCCGTTGACCTTCAGCCACGCGCCCGCGTCGCGCAGGTGCTTCTGCATGACGTCCGGGATCGTGCCGTCGAAGTCCGGGCCGATGTCGAGCAGGAAATTGCCGTTCTTGGAGACGATGTCGACGAGGGTCCGGACGACCTCCTCCGCCGTCATGTAGCGGTCGTCGGGGGTGGCGCGGTTGTAGCCGTAGGAGAACGGGTCGAGGCCGCGGCTCGCCTCCCACTTGGCGACCACCGTGTTCGGGTACGTCGTGTACTCCGGGGTCGTGAAGTCGTGGTCGGGGATGCCGCCGCGGTCGTTGTAGGTGACGTCCTTGGGGCGCTTGCGGTTCTTCGCGCGGTTGAAGTACTCGGTGAGCACGGTCCGGCTGTCGTTGACACCGCCGATGTCGAACCACAGGACGTCGGGGTCGAACTCCGCAATCAGCTCGAGCACCTGCGGCGCCTGGTAATCGCGGACGAAGTCCTTCCCCGCGGTGTAGCCGGTGTAGGGCAGCGGTGCGCCGGTGTAGGGGTTGCGGGGTGCGTGGCCCATCCACGGGTTGTCCGGGTTGAACCACTCCGGCAGCGAGAAGTACAGGCCGTTGCGCAGCTGCGGGGTGTACTTCCGCGACGCGGCGAACAGCTCGTCGACGATGTTCCGCTTCGGCCCGAGCTTGACGGCGTTGCGGTCGCTGACCTTGGTGTCCCACAACGCGAAGCCGTCGTGGTGCTTGGACGTCAGGACGTAGTATTCGGCGCCCGCGTCCGCGATCAGCTTCAGCCACGTGCGCGGGTCGAACTTCGCCGCGGTGAACAGCGGGATGAAGTCGTCGTAGGCGAAGTTCTCGCCGTACTTCTGCTGGTGGTAGGCGTAGGTCGCCCCGTTCGGGTCCTGCTGGTTCTGCCAGTACCACTCCGCGTACTGCTGCCCCACCGGCGCCCACGCGGGCACGGCGTACACGCCCCAGTGGATGAAGATGCCGAATTTGCTGTCGTTGAACCAGTACGGCGCGCGATGCGCCGAGAGCGAGGCGTCGGCCGGCCGGAAGTCCGGGACGCCGAGGGTGATCGGCACCTGCTGGGTGGCGAGCGTGCCGCGGCCGGCGGTGACGCGGATCTGGCCGTTCGTCGTGGTCCCGGGCGGCACGGACGCGTTCGGGACGAGGCCGAGCCGGACCGTCGCCTGCTCTCCCGGCGCCAGCGCGCGGATGGCCGCGGGCACGGTCGTCCGGCCGCCGGGGACGTCGACGGTGACGCTCACCCGGTCGCCCGCGCCGAGCCACACGGTCCCGGCGTTGACGATGGTCGCTTCGGCGGCCTGCGGGCCGCCGTCGGTCAGCAGGTTCGCCGTCGACCGGCCGTCCAGGACCAGGGCCGAGCGGCCCACGGCGACCGGCTGGAGGGTGAGGGCGAAGACGTGCAGGCTGGAGACGTTCGGCGCCGGGTTCGCCGTCGTGGGCAGGGTCAGCGCGACGGCTTCGCGGGCGGGGTCGATCCAAACCTGGCCGGTGGCCAGGGAAACCGGGTTGTCGTCGACGACGCCGCCGGGGGCGTAGCGGAACGGCGAGACGAGCGCGCCGCTGCCGGTGTACCAGTCGGGGCCGGAGAGGGATCCGGTACTCGTGCTGCCGTCGGCGTAGTGCACGGTCGCCGGGCCGCCGGTGGCGCCGTAGCTGGCCGCGACCAGGAAGTACGCGACGAAGTACCGGCCCTTCGGCAGGTCGATCCGCTGGCCGGTGGCGGCGATGTTGTTCTTGGCCCCGGCGGCCGCGGAGCCGAGCTTGAAGGGGACGCCGCCGGCGGTGACGGTCTGCCCGGCGGGCACGTGCTCGGCGGGGAAGGTGTAGCCGGAGCCGTCGAAGTCGCCACCGGGGGCCGACGCGCTGTCGATGCCGTCGTTGCCGAACCAGGCGTCGAGGGCGACCGGGACGGGCGGCGGGGGCGGGACGATGGGGGTTTCCGGGCGGTCGGGAGCGGCGTCGACCGGGCCGGCGGCGCCGGCCGGGGTGTGGCCGGCCACGCCGAGCGCGACGGCACCTCCCAGGGCGATGCCGAGGGCTTGGCGGCGGGGGAAGGTCGTCACTGAACCTCCAGGGATCGGATGACTACGGCGGATTTGCGACAAAGTTCACCCACAATGGGCACACCTGTCGCTGGCGGAACTGATTCATCCGATGAATGACCCTGCTCGTTGGCCTCGGCCCTGTCAAGGGGCCATTCGGCGCGATCGTGGTGAACCGTGTTCGTGTTCGCCGCGTATCCCTAGGTAACGAGCTGCAGCACTCGCCGCCACCACCCCAGCCGCACGAAAGGCCAGACCGATGTCCACCGATTCGAACGCGCTGAGCCGCCGCGCGATCGCCATGCTCAAGGCGGTCGCCGAAGGCCGTGCCGAGCTCCGCTGCAGCTGCGAACCCGACCTCCGCGTCGACGGCCTGTCGTGCTGCGACCAGAACACCGCCCACGACCTCGCCCGCGCCGGCCTGGTCAGAGCCACCCGGCTCGTCGCCCCCGGCCAGTGGGCGCCCGCCGAACTGACCGAAGCGGGCCACCGCGCCCTGACCGGGTTCCCGGCCGCCGCAGCTTGAGCCTCCCGCTCACCGAAGACCGTGAAGGCCACCTCGAGCTCGTCGAGGTGGCCTTCACGGCGTTCGGACGTCCTCGGCCGAGAAACCCGCGAGAGGGCTGAACCGGCCCGGGCCGGCGGCCGTGCTTTGGGTGAGGGCGTCTCGCACACGCCCTCCGGGGTCGCCACGACGCAACGATCCGGGCCAGCCTCCGCCCGATCGGGACCGGGTACCCCGGCGAGCGGCCGTCGCGGCAACGGCCACCTCGCGCGGGCCCGTCCGGCATCCCCAGAATCCCGGACGGGCCCGCCCCTTTTTCCCGAGGGGCGCTGTCGCGGATCTTGTCCGGTGCCTCACCTGATCAGCGGTCGCCGCCCCGCGGACCCGCGCGCGACGGTGGGGAGATGCGACGTTTCGTGGCCGTGAGCGCGGCCGTCCTGGCGGGCATCGGACTCCTCACGACGTCCGGGAGCGCGAACCCGGGCAGTGCGCATCCGGGAAGCGCTGTCCCGAACCTCGCCCAGCACGCGGTCGGCGGCTGGGTCGGCACCTGGGCCGCGGCGCCCGCGGCCGCCGTCGCGAACACCCCGGACGGCTACCCGGGCTACTCGATCCGCAACGTCGTGCACACCAGCGCGGGCGGCGGCCGCGCCCGGGTCCACCTCTCGAACGCCTTCGGCGCCGCTCCCCTGACCTTCGGGCACGTCACCGTCGCGGTCCAGGGCACCGGGCCGGACGCCGTGCCGGGCACCCTGCGCTCGCTCACCTTCGGCGGCGCCGCGAGCGTCGTCGTCCCGGCCGGCGCCGAAGCCTTGAGCGATCCGGTGAACCTCCGGGTCCCCGCCGACACGAACCTGCTCGTGACGACGTACGTGCCGGCGAAATCCGGGCCGGTGACCTACCACCCGGCCGCGGCGCAGACGTCGTACTTCACCCGCAACGGCGACTTCTCCGCCAGCGAGTCCGGCACCCCCTACACCGAGCAGACGTCGGTGTGGCACTACGTCACCGGGGTCGACGTCCAGGGCGGCGCCGAAGCCTCGATCGTGACACTGGGCGATTCGATCACCGACGGCGTCGGCTCGGCCGCCGGGGCCAACCACCGCTGGCCGGACTACCTCGCCGACCGGCTGCACGGGCGCTTCGGCGTGCTCAACGCCGGCATCAGCGCCAACCGGCTGCTGCTCGACGTCCCCGGCTCCGGCGCCGGCCAGAACGCGCTCTCCCGCTTCGACCGCGACGTCCTCAGCGTGGGCGGCGTGCGGACGCTCATCGTGCTGGAGGGCATCAACGACATCCAGCAGGACCCGCACCAGACCGACCCGGCCGCGATCACCTCGGCGTACCGGCAGCTGGTGGCGCAGGCGCACGCGCGCGGCATCCGGGTCCTCGGTGGCACGCTCACGCCGTTCAAGGGCTGGCGCGTGTACGACGACACCCTCGAAGCGACCCGCCAGGCGGTGAACGGTTTCATCCGCACCGGCGGGGTCTTCGACGGTGTCGTCGACTTCGACGCCGCGGTCCGCGACCCGGCCGACCCGCTCCGGATGCTCCCGGCCTACGACTCCGGCGACCACCTCCACCCCGGCGACGCCGGTTACGAGCGGATGGCCGCCGCCGTCCGGCTCGACCGGCTCTGATCCCGCGGGATGAACAGCACCGCGACCAGGCTGAGCACCGCCACGGCCACCAGGTAGAGCGAAACCGAAAGCGAAGTGCCGGTGGCGGTCTGCAACGCCGTCGCGATCAACGGCGCGAACCCTCCGCCCAGCACCGCACCCACGGCGTAGGAGAACGAAGCCCCGCTGTAGCGGTAGCGCGGCTCGAACAGCTCTGCGAACAACGCCGACTGTGGCCCGTAAGTGGCGCCGAGGCCGATGTTGAGCACGACCACCGCGACGATCAGCCACACCGTCGCCTTGGTGTCCACGAGCAGGAAGAACGGGATCGGCCAGACCAGCAGGAGCACCGAACCGGCCAGGTACACCGGTTTCCGGCCGATGCTGTCCGACCACGCGGCGGAGGCGAGGATGCTCACCAGCCACGTCACGCTGCCGACGATGACGACGACCAGCAGCGTGGTGCGGTTGATCTTGAGCACCGACGTGCCGTAGGACAGCAGGTAGGCCAGGAAGATGTACCCGATCGCGGTGTTGGCGATGAAGCTGCCGGAGGCGACCAGCACCGCCCGCGGCCGCTCGCGCAGCACCTCGACCATCGGCCGGCTGCTGCGTTCCTCCGCCTCCCGCAGCCGTGTGAACACCGGGCTTTCCTCGATCCGCAGCCGGATCACCAGGCCGACGCCGACGAGCACGATGCTCGCCAGGAACGGCACCCGCCACCCCCACGACGCGAACTGGGCGTCGGTCAGCGCGCGGCCGAGGACGAAGAACATCAGCTGCGCCAGGATCAAGCCGGCCGGGACGCCGATCTGCGAGAACGCACCGTACCGGCCGCGGCGGTCCTCGGGCGCGTGCTCGACCGCCATCAGCGCGGCCCCGCCCCATTCGCCGCCCGCGCTCAACCCCTGCAGCAACCGCAGGATCAGCAGCAGGATCGGCGCCCAGACACCGATTGCGGAGTACGTCGGCAGCAATCCGACGCCGACCGTGGCGAAGCCCATCAGCAGCAGCGAAAGCACCAGCATCGCCTTGCGGCCGACGCGGTCGCCGAAGTGGCCCCAGAGGATGCCGCCGACCGGGCGGGCCAGGAATCCGACGCCGAGCGTCGCGAACGCCGCGAGCGTCCCGGAGGCGGGCGACAGGGTCGTGAAGAACAGCTTGCCGAACACCAGCGCCGTTGCCGTGCTGTAGATGAAGTAGTCGTACCACTCGATGGTGGTCCCCACCGCGCTCGCCACGGCGACCCGCCGCAAGGGCCGGGCCGCGACCGCGCGGCCGCTCACGAGCCGGCTAGTGCGGCTGCCGGGACCAGGTCGTCCACGAGCAGGTCCATCAGCAGCCCGTCGTGCCAGCTGCCGTCGGGACCGCGCTCGTAGGACCGCATCGTGCCGACCGGCCGGAAGCCGAGCGAGGCGTAGAGCCGGATCGCCGCCTCGTTGCCGGCCGCGGGGTCGATCACCAGCCGGTGGTGCCCGCGCACCGTGAACAGGTGCTCGGCCAGCGTGCGGATGGCGTCCGAGCCGAGGCCGCGGCCCTGGAAGTCCGGGTGCACGGCGATGTCGATCCCGGCGTGGCGGTACTGCGGATCGGCCTCCTCGAAGGCGAGTTCGATGCCGATCACGGCGGTGCTCCCCACGTCGTCGTACTCGATGGCGTAGGTCGTGGTGCCTTCGTCGGGGTCCAGCAGATAGGACACCTGGGCGGCCACCGGCTCCTCGGCGTCGGCCCACCAGCGGGCGACTTCGGGGTGCGACAGGATCTCCTCGAACCGGGCGGCGTCCGGGGCGGCAGCTGGCCGCAGCCGGACACGGCTTCCGGTGATCAGGCCGGTCATCGGCCCAGTGTCGCCCGCACGGGCGCCCCTGTCGAGACCCCGAAAGGACCGCTCAGGCGTAGACGGTGACCACGTCCTGGCCGGCGCGGGCCGCTTTGCGCAGGGCGGCGAGCACGTCGTCGATCACCTCGGCGTCGTCCTCGTCCAGGTCGCCGGGCCGCTCGTCACCCGCCTTCGCGAGGGCTTCTTCGAGCTCCCCGGCCAGCACGAACCCGACCATCGGGTAGTCGTACCAGACGATGCCTTCGAGGTTCCGCGAAAGCAGGTGATCGGCCACGTCGGCGCCCAGCAGGCCGGCGAGGACGCCGTCGAACACCTCCTCGCGGAACCGGTCGCCGCCCGCAGAGGAGTGCCCGGTGCGGCCCACCTCCTCGCCCAGCTCCATGGCCGTGCGGGCGACGGCGTCCGCTACCTCCGGCGTCGGCTCGCCGCCGCCCGCGTCGCGGAACGCCGCCACCACCGGGTCGGCGGCCACGCGCGCCCGGAACTCGTCGGCCGACATCGCGCGGAAGACCAGCGCGTAGCTCATGCTCCTACTCCCCGTACCCCGGCGTCACCTTGACGACCGCCTTGCCGTCCGGGCCGACCGTCGTGTTGACCGGAACGTACTTCACCGGCGGGTGGCCGTTGTGGATGGCGTTCCAGATCGACGTCCCGACCTCACCGCGGCCGTCGTAGGTCGCGTTCTCCGGCTTGCTGTTCTTCATGTTCGCGGCGACGTCCTTGAGGTACTCCGTGCTGCCCTGGTCCATCCGGTGGTCGTTGGGCCGCTGCGCGGGCGGCACCGGATTACCGGTGTTCGGGTCGAACTTCTGCACGCGGCCGTGCATCGGGCCGCCGGTCAGCGTCGACCCGTTGCCCTTCGCCTCGACGACGTGCAGGGTCTTGCCGTCCCAGTAAGCGACGTCGGCGACGTTGTTGCCGTTGAAGGCGACCGCGTTCGGCCACGGCTCACCCGGCTTGGTGCCGTACTTGCCCGCCGGCAGCGGGTTGGCCTTCGTCGGCGTGATCATGTCGAGGTCGTCCTTGCCGGTGGTCTTCTTCAGGTAGTCGTGCGCCCCGGCCTCGCCGACGTCCTCGGACCGCTTGACCTTCGTCTTGCCCTCGTCGTCCTTCAGCCGCCTGCCGAGCGGGTTGTCCGGGTCGTCCTTCGGGAAGTTCTTGTACTTGTCGATCGCCGGGTCCTTGAGATCGTCGTTGACGATGTCGCCCGGCTTGTAGTCCTTGCCCGTGTTGGGTTTCTTGTTCGAGCCCGACCCGGAGGCCTGCGTCGAGTCGTCCTCGGAGCGCTTGCGCTTCGGGACCCGGTCGTCCTTGACCTTCCCGCACGGGGACACGGTCGGCGCGAGACCGAGCGGGTCGGCCGCGACGAGCGGGTTCGTCACGTACGCGACCGGGTTCGGCGCCGGGTCGAGGCCCAGCGGGTCCGGGCTGAGGTACCGGCCGGTCGCCGGGTCGTAGTAGCGGTAGACGTTGTAGTGCAGGCCGGTTTCGGCGTCGCGGTACTGGCCGGGGAAGCGCAGCGGCGTGCCGCCCGGGTCCGCCAGGTCGCTGCCCCACAGGTCCGCCTGGCCGCGCCACAGCAGCGCCCCGGCCGCGTCGACGAGCTCGATCGGCGTGCCCACCTGGTCGGTGACCACGGTGGCCAGCCGCCCGGCCGCGAGCTGCGCCAGGGGCTTTCCGTCGTCCGGGTGGTACTCCCAGGTGGTGACGCGCGGACCGGCCTGCTCCTCGACGAGGGTGGTGCCGTCCCAGGTGAACAGCACCTGCTCGGCGACCACCGGAGCGCCGCCCGGCCCGGCGACGATCCGCTGCTTGGCGGTGCGCCGGCCGAGCGGGTCGTAGCGGTAGCGCCAGTGGCTGCCGTCCGGGGTGACGACGCCGGTGAGCCGGCCGAGGGCGCTCCAGGCGTACTGCCAGACCGCGCCCGAGGCGTCCCGGCGGGACACGAGCCGGCCGTGGGCGTCGTACTCGTAGGCCGCGGTGTCCGAGGCCGTCAGCCGGGTGCCGGTGTAGAACCGGCGTTCCCGGGCCGTGCCGGTGATGTTGCCCGCGCCGTCGTAGCGGTACTGCTCGGCGCGGTTCGGGCCGGTGACCGCGGTGACCCGGCCGGCGGCGTCGAGCTGGTAGCGCACCGGGCCCGTCGCGTCGTCGTCGACCCCGGCGAGTTCGCCGTCGGGCCGGTAGTCGTACCCGCGCGCGTGCACCCGCCGCCCGGCGACCGTGACGGTCTGCCCGGTGAGGTGCTCCCCCGCGTAGGCCTGTTCGAGCACGACGTCGCCGAAGACGCGCCGCGTTTCCGCCCCGCCGTCGTGCCCGAAGCGGATCGACTGGCCCGCGGTTTCCAGCGCGACCGGGACACCGTCCGGGTCGAACCGCCACACACTGTCCACTCCGGACGGTGTACGGCGGTGCACGACGTGGTTTTCGTCGTCGTAGCCGAAGGAAACGGTCCGGCCGTCGACGGTGTGGGCGAGGACGCGGCCGGAGTCGTCGCGCTCGATGTCCACCCGGGACTCGGCGTTCGCCGCGGTGGCGAGCCGGCCGACCGGGTCGTGGGCGAACGTCGTGAGCTCGTCGGCCGTGCGGCGGGAGACCACGTTGCCGAGCACGTCGTAGCCGTACTCGACGACCAGGCCACCGGATTCCGTGCGCACGAGCCGGCCCGCGGCGTCGTGGGTGTGGCGGGTCACCCGGCCGTCGAAGTCGGACTCGGCGGCCAGGCGCCCGGCCGGGTCGTAGGTGTAGTGCCAGGTCAGCCCGGCCGGGTTGGTCACCGCGACCAGGCGCAGCTCGGTGTCGTAGGTGTAGGCCGTCCGCGCGCCGGTCGGGTCGGTGACCGCGGTCAGCAGGTCGAACGGGCCGTACTCGCGCGCTTCGGCCTGGCCGAGCAGGCCGGTGTGGCCGAGTTCGTTGCCCTGCCGGTCGTAGCGCCACACCTCCTGCGCGCCGGACGGTGTCGTCCGGGCCAGCAGCTTCCCTTCGACGCTCCAGCGCACCGCGGACCGCCCGCCCGTGGCGTCGACGACGGCCTTCGGGCGGCCGAAGAGGTCGGTGCCGTCCCCGCGCTCGCGCCCCCGCTCGGCCGTGGCCGCGGCGGGCTCTTCGGCGACGGGCGCTGTCTCGTCCGCGCCGTCGGCGATGCCGGGCAGCGTCGTGTACGGGTCCGGCGCGCGGCCGGCCGGGTAGTGGCGGCGCCAGACGCGGCCGGCGGCTTCGACCGCGATGTCGAGGGCGCCGTCGAGGTGCCGGGTGACGGCGACGCGGCTGCCGTCGGGCCGCACGACCGCGCGCAGGGCGCCGGCCTCGTCGTGCTCGAACAGCGTCGTGTGGCCGAGCGGGTCGGTCCGGCTCCGCATCCGGTCGTAGCGGTCCCAGGTGTAGCCGGTGACCGCGCCGAGCGGGTCGACGTCCCGCACGAGCTGGCCGAGCTCGTTGAAGTGGTGCTCGCTGGTGTGGCCGAGCGAGTCGGTGAACCGGGTGACCCGCTGCGCGCTGTCGTAGGCGAACCGGCCGTCGAGGAACCCGCCGTCCCCGACGGTGACCACGCAGCGCCCGTCGGCGTCGTAGACGTAGCGGTACCAGACGCCGTTGCGGTCGTGCCAGCCGGTGATCCGGCCGGTGTCGTCGTACTCGAACCGGATCGGGGTCTCCGACGAGTCGACCACCGCGACCAGCCGCCCGCGCGGGTCGTAGTCGTAGCGGACGGCGCGGACGCGGTAGCCGGTGTCGCCGTCGACGACGTCCACCGCCACCACGCGGCCGCGGTCGGTGGTGAGCGCGACCTCGTAACCCGCGGAGTGTGTCAGGCGCGAGGGCTCGCCGGAGGGCGTGTAGGCGCACTCGATCACGGCGCCGGTGGCGTCTTCGACGCGGTTCAGCGGCTGCAGCGCGGCGCCGCGGCCGGGCAGCGGCGCGAAGGTGAGCGTGCGCCGGGCCAGGGGGTCGTGCAGCGTGTAGCCGGTCGCCGTGCGGGTCAGCGGCCGCCGCGGGCCTTCCAGCGGCAGCACCGCGACCCCGGGGTCGGCGTGCGGGTAGACCAGGACCAGGCCGTCGGCGGAGAAGTAGCAGACGTGCTCGTCGTCGAGCTCCAGCCGCTGGTCCACAGTGGACGTCCAGGTGGGACCGAACCACTGCCCGGCCCGGTAGGACGAGATGTGCGTCCGGTCGAGCACGAGCGGGAGCGGGTCCGGCAGCTCGAGGTCGCGCTGTTCCAGGATGACGTCGCCGTTGGCGACGTCGACCGGGTCGGACTTGCAGACCCGGTCGTCCGGGCCGACGCCGCGGTCGCGCGGGTTGTCCGGCTTGTTCGAGCCGCCCTTGCCGCCGCCGTCGCCCTTGCCGCCGCCCGACGGCGTGGTCGAGCCGCCGCCCGGGGAGGAGTCCGGGCCCTTCGGGTTGTCGTCGGGGCCTTTGGAGCCCGGAGGCGGGTCGCTCTTCGGTGGCGGGTCGCCTTTGGCGCCGGAAGTGCTGGTGCCGTCGCCCTTCGCGCCCGAGGTCGAGGTGCCGTCGCCGTCGCCCTTGCCCTTGGGACCGCCGATGTCCTTCGGCCCGCCCTTGATGTCGGCGTGCTTCGGCGGCGGCGCCGTCTTCCCCGGCTTGATCTTCCGCAGCGCCTTCGCCGCATCGGAGAACAGATCCCCGGCCCGCTTGAGCAGCGGCACCAGCGCCTTCAACGCCGTCACCAGCCGCTTCACCAGATCGGCGATCTTCGACGCCGTCTTCGCCACCGCGTTGATGACCTGCGGCACCACCCAGGTCAGGCCGATGCCGAGGGTGAACAGCACCTGCAGCGCCCAGCTGATCAGGTGCCCGACCAGCTCCGCGATGATGTCCCGCACCAGCGCCCGGACCGCCGCGACGACCTCACCGGCTGTCTTGACCCCGCTGGAAGCGCCTTCGCAGCCCTTCTGCGCGGTCTCCAGCAGCGTCACCGTGTCCTGCGCCCGCTGCCGGTAGGTGTCGGCCGCGGCCCCGGTCCAGGACACGGTGTCGGCCTTGACCATCCCGGTCAGGTCCTCGCCGACGCTGCCCAGCTCGGTCGCGATGTTCTTCCACGTCTCCGACTGCGCGGCGATCTCATCGGCGTTGCCGGTCAGCCCGTTGAGCGCTTCCTTGAGCGGCCCGACGTGTTCCATCAGCCAGCCGACGCCGGCCGCGAGGATCGCCCCGAACGGGTCCATCGCCATCGACAGCGCATCCAGCGCCGTCCCGACCGAACCCAGCGCGACCGAGGCCCAGTCCCCGCTTTCGATGGCCGACTTCAGGTCGTTCGCCGACTCCAGCAGCGAAATGCCCGAATACGCCTTGGTGGAATCCTTCGTCTCCGCGACCAGCGGATTCACCACGGATTGTTGTCCTCGTCATCGGGAGCGGCAGGCCGCCGCGGCGGCTGCGGGGCACCAGGGGCGGGCGGGGTCGCCGCGCCCCCTGCGGGGGCCGGGGGCACCGGCGCGGGCGGGGCGGGCGGCTGCTCGTCCGGTTCGTCCGGGTCGGGGAAGCGGCCGCGCAGGTTGTCGAGCAGCAGGCCACGGGTTTCGCGGTCCTCGTCGCCGAGCTGCTCGGCCATCACCCCGGCGACGCGGTCGGCGATGCCGGACTGCGCCCGGCGCATGGTCGTCAGGATCTGCCGCGAGAGCTCTTCCAGGGGGAACGACTTGACCTTGTTCGAGAACGTCAGCTCGGTGACGGTGCCGTCCGCGCCGACGGTCACGCTGACCGCGCCGTCGGAGCTGGTCGCGGTCAGCCGCAGCCGTTCGGTCTGCTCCTGCGCCGCCTGGTACCGCTGCGCCTTCGCGGCGAACCCGGCCGCCCAGTCGTCCATCCGGCGGATCGTCTCGTCGGGGTCCCGCATGAGGTCCCCCAGCCCGTTCGGACCCGTCATGCGTTGGACCTCGCTTCCACTGCGCGCGGCGAGGCCGCGAGCTGACGCTCGAACGGCTGCGCGTTGGCTTCTTCGCCTTCCCGGTAGGACTTCGCGGCCGCCGTGACGTTGTCCGCGAGCCCGCGCACGCCTTCCGCGGAGGCGGTCAGCGCGTCCTTCGCCTCCTCGTTGGTGGGCCGGATGATCGGCGGGAGGAAGGCGCACAGCAGCCCGTAGGCGTGGTCGGACATCGCCGTGTCGGCCGCCGAGCTCGCCGTGTTGAGCCGGTCCACCAGGCTCTCGACGTGACTCGCGTGCGCGACCAGGTCGTCCGGTTCGACCTCGAAACCGGGAGCCGTCACGGGCGTCACTTCCAATCCTGGTTCTTCCAGTCGCCGATCACCGGCGGTGCGACCGCCTGCTCGCCCGCGAAGAAGTTCGGGTCGTCGCTTTCGAGGTAGTCGGCTGCCTTGTGTTCCTTGTCGTCTTCCTTCTTGCCCCCGCGGCCGGCGCCCATGCCGCCCATGCCCGGGGAGCCCGCGGCACCGGCCGCACCGCGGCCCGACATCGCGTTGCGCGCCGCCGCCGCTTCGGCTTCCGCGGCCGCGCCGGACGCGGCACCGCCGCTGAGGTTGCCCGCACCGCGCAGGCCGGCACCACCGGCACCGGACCCGCCGGCCCCGGAGCCGCCGATCCCGCCGAGCGAGCCACCGCCGCCACTGCCGCCGCCGGGGATGCCGCCGAGCCGGCTGGCGATGCTCTCGCCGTTGATGCCCCCACCTCGGCCGATGGTCGGCATCTTCGCCCCGCCGGGGGTGTTGAGGCCGCCGGTGCCGGTGGGCAGCCCGGTGATCGGGTCGATGCCGGGCGGGGTGAACCCGGGGATCGAGCCGCCGCCGCGGACGGTCCCGCCGCCCCCGGAGACGTCCGGGATGTTCGGGATCGACGGCGGCGTGAACCCGCTGCCGCCGCCGCTGCCCCCGCCGCCGGGGATGCCCGAGGGCGTGAAGCCGGAGGACGTCGTCGAGTCGTCGAAGTGCGGCAGCGACGAGCCGGGGATGCCGGCCCCGCTGAAGTTGCCGCCGCCGGGGCCGTTCGGGGTCTCGAAGTTCGGCGGGGTGAAGCCCGCGCCACCGGAGCCACCCGCACCGCTGCCGCCGCCGGGGATGCCCGCGCCGGAGAAGCCGGAGCCGCCACCGCCGGGGATGCCACTGCCCGGGACGCCACTGCCGGAGCCGCCCGCGCCCGGGATGCCGCTGCCGGAGAAGCCGGACCCTCCGGCGCCGCTGCCGTCGCCCGGGATGCCCGCGCCGGCCCCGCCGGCGCCCGCGGCACCACCGGCGCCGAGGCCCGCCGCGTTCACGTCGGCCGGGATGCCCGCGGCATCGGGGAGCCGCCGGCTTCCCGCCTGCAGCGGCTGCACGTCACCGCCCGCTCCGGCGCCGCCCCGCGCGGCGACGTTCTGCCTGGTCGCGGTCGCGGTCGGCAGCTTCGGCGGGGCCGGGAACCGCGGGGTGGCGACGGCGGCGCCGATGGTCTCGTCGTACTGCGTCATGATCTGCGCGGCGTGGTCCCGCGCGGCCTGCTGCGCCCGGTAGGTCTGCATGGCCTCGCCCGCGGCCGCCGCGTACTGGATCGGGTCGGTCATCGACATCAGGCGCTGGTTGGTCGACTGCAGGTCGAACTGGACCGGCGGGTTCGCGACCATCTGCCGCTGGGTCTCGTTGAGCGCCTGGGAGTGGATCTCCTGCTGCCGCCCGGCGAGCGTGGCGCCCTGCGCGGTCGCGCCGAGCCACTTGCCGACCCCGGCGAGGTGCTCGCGGACGGCGTCACCGGCGTCGCCCTGCCAGTTGTTCGTGCTCGCGTTGATCGCGTCGGCCAGCGTCTTCTGGTGCGTGCCGAGGTCGTTGCCGACCCGCACCCACTCCTCCGAGGTTTCCGCGACGGTCGCCGGGTTGGCGTCCTGCGTGATGGCCTCGTTCATCTGTTCGTGGCTGGCGTTGTTCCACAGGGTGCGCGGCGCCCCGCCGTTCTCCCGCATGGTGAGGCCCTCGTCGAGGCCGTGCTTGGCGTCGTTGAGGTGCTGCTGGTAGAGCTCCTGGATCTTCTTGTCGCGCAGCACCGGGTCGACGACCGGGCCGAGCCAGCCGGCCCGGATCTCGTCGTCGACCTGCTTCGTGGCCATGTCGCGGATCTCGTCGCCCGAGGGCGACTTGTCCGTGGTCAGCGGCCCGACGTAGTACTTCGACGACGAATCGGCGGTCACGTCGTAGAGCGGACTGCGCGGGTCGTAGTCCGGCGACGACGGGTCCGAGACGGACTCGGCGGTGGGTGCCACGGTCTCCCTCAGCTCTGGTCGGCGGTCGGGAGCGAGGTCAACGTCTGCTGCGTCGTCTCTTCCCGGGACTTGTAGTTCTGCTTGGCCAGCTTGATGGCCTCGATGTAGGTCGGGAACTCCTGCCGCGCGGCCTGCAGCTGGGTGACCAGGCCGTGCTCGTCGGCGGCGGTGCTGACCATGTGCGCGGACACCCACTGCCCGGTGGCGGTCCGGCTCATCGCGGGCGCGTCGTGCAGCCGCTGCAGGGTGGCCCACCGCTGCTCGAGCGACTCGAGCACGCCTTCGAGGGCCTCGATCAGCTGATTGCCGGTGGTGTCGTCGATGGCGAAGCCACCGGTCTGGGCCAGCCGCTTGAGCTGCGCCCCGGCGAGCCCGACCCGCACGGCGGCCATGGCCTTCGCCTCGGGGGTGGCCGCGCTCTGCATCTGCATGGTGGCCTGGATGGCCTGAGCCGCCGCGGCGGTCTCTTCCGTGGTCATGACTGCTCCTCCCCGATCAGTAGACGGCCGCGATGGCGTCGCGGATGGCGCGCGCGAGATCGGCCCGCCCGGCGGGCACGTAGTCCGCGGTGAGTTCCCCGCCGTCACCGGTCCGGGTGTGCACGAGGTACCGGCCATCGGCGGTGTCGAGCCAGCTCAGCGGCTCGCTGGCGACGCGTTCCCCGCGCCGCCCCTGAGCACTGACGGCGATGTGTCCCCCACCCAGCCGTGGTTCGGCCAGCACCCGTTCGAGCACGGCGACATCGGACGGTTTCGGAGCCGGCGGCCGCCGCCCGGGCCGCACGACGGCCTTGACCTCGATCATCCCGAAGGCATCGGTCTCTTCTTCGTCGAACTCGGCGTCGGCGATCCGCTTGGCGGTCATGGCGGAGACCTCCCGCCCGGCGGCCCGGTGCACGGTGTGCCGCCCGGTGCTGGCGGCGGGAGCCGGCGGAAGCACCCCGGTGACGACCTCGACGAGATCTTCGTCGGCGAACAGCGAGAACAGCAGCTCATCGGTGTCGGCGGACTGCGTGATCCCGAGAGCCTGGGCCCCATCGCTGACGACGAGGACGGCCACATCGGCCCCCAGCCCATCGATCCCGCTGACGGCCACGGAGACCCGCGGCTCGGCCAGCAGTTCGAAGGCGGTCCGCACCCCGGGGTGCAGCTCGCCGGAGACGGACAGACGCCGCTCCTCGAGCTCGTCGTAGACCCGCCGGGCAATGTGCACGAACCGCACGGGATCGGACGGCAGATTCCCGGCCCGGAGCGGGTACCGCCGGACATCGCCCCCGGTAGCCCGCCCGACGACGAGTGCTTCGAAGACCTCGAGGACGAACTCGAACCGCTCCGCCATTTCCCCTCGCCGGATCCTTTTCGTCAAACCTTCAAGCAAGTTCCCTGATGAACATTAGCAGTGCGGCTGCAGTGGGGGTCGCGACCGCCACCCGGATGCCCGAAAGACCACACTCCGCTGGCCCGGGCGGGCAAGGGGATGTCACCCGATGGAGTGGCGGGGTGCTCGATCGGGGTTGGGGTGGTGGCTGGTTGATCGGCTGCTCGGGCGGGCGCCGGATGGGGCGGTGACGGTGGCGGACTCTGGGCGACAGGCGACGGCGGCGGGCGGCGATTTGCGCTGGCAGGGCGGCGGCGGTGGGCGGCGACCGACGATTCGCACTGGCAGGGACGGCGATCTCCGGCCGCCGCGGCGGGGCGGCCGGTCGCGAGGCGGCGATCGGGAAACCGCTGGAGCGGCAGAGGCTGGAGGGGTCGGCACAAGCGAGGCTGAGCAGAGCTGGGGGCCTCACCGTGATGGATGCGGTTGCACGGCGGCAGGGAAAGGTCGCGCAACGCTGGGCCGAAGTTGCGCGCCGGTGACGAGACCGCGCGCGATGGAGAAAGGCCACGCCCAGCGGCCGAAGCTGCACGCCGACGGGCGAGGCCGCGCGGCGGTGAGGCGAGGTGGCGCGGGTGGAGAAAAGTTCGCGCGACGGTGGGTGAGGTCGCACGGCAGAGGTGAGGTTGCACGGCGGTGGGTGAGGCTGCACGGCGATGCACGAGGCTGCGCGGGGAGTTTGTGGGCGGGGCGTGGGTGTAGGCCCGTAGCCGTGTGGCTGCGGGCCTTTCCCGTTGTTCGGTTGGCTCAGGCTGCGAATGGGAGGGGTTCGTGGAGGTTGTTGCGGCGGGGTTTTCGGCGGCGGTCGAGGAAGGTGGGTGGGAGGAATTCCGGGAGACCGTCGGGGGCGATGCGGACTTCCCAGCCGGAGCGGTGCAGCAGCCGGTGGTGGTGGGCGCACATCAACACCAGGTTGGTGAGGCTGGTGGGGCCACCGTCGGCCCAGTGCCGGATGTGATGGCCTTGGCAGTGCCGGGGTGGGCGATGGCAGCCGGGGAACGCACAACCTCGGTCGCGCAGGAACAACGCCCGGCGCAGCCCGGCGGAGATGAGGCGGCGGAGACGCCCGAGGTTGAGCGGTTCACTCTTCGCACCCAGCACGGCGGGGATGATCATGGCGTCGCAGGCGTGGACGCGGGCTTCGGCGGCGGTCATGGTGCCGGTGTCGCCGAGCGTTGCGGTGCCGGTGCCGGACTGCAGGTCGGTGAGGGAGACCGCGACCATGACGTGGGCTCGTTCCCCGGCCTGCATCGGCAAGTCCGGGGAATTAAGGGCCAGGTCGATCGCGTCGGAGAACGCATCACCGTAACGCTGCGGCATCGCGCGGTGGTCGGGGCCGTCGTCACCGGTGCGGCGCTCGGCCAGCGCGTCGAGCAGAGCGCTGGCGCGGGTGCCGGTCTCGTCGTCGAACTTGCCGTTCAACTCCCAGACCCCGGATCTTCGACGACGCAGAAACAGCTCCCGGGTGGGAGTCAAAGGTTCGGTGTCATCGGGCTCGGCACCATCGGGGTTGAGGTGGGCAAGGATCCGGGCACCGAGGACCGCGACCTGCTTGTGCCCGGCCTCGGCAGCGAAGGTCAGTAGGTCAGCCTCGACACGGTCGCGATGCTCAGGAGGAACCTCCGCCAGGACCCCGGTGATCACATCGATCATCGGGGCACTCAGCGAGCCAGACAAAGCAGCAACACCCGTGGCCGGCGCCAGCGCCGGGATCGGGGTGCCATCGAGGGTGCGACCGGGATTGACCAAGCGGGCCCGTTTCACCAGACGTTCCGCCGCCGACCTCGGAAGGTCACCCAGGTGCTCCAGCAACCGGG
Organism: Amycolatopsis sp. NPDC003861; assembly: GCF_053605405.1. Taxonomy (NCBI): domain Bacteria; kingdom Bacillati; phylum Actinomycetota; class Actinomycetes; order Pseudonocardiales; family Pseudonocardiaceae; genus Amycolatopsis; species Amycolatopsis sp. NPDC003861. Next base: position 39,593 of record NZ_JBSGJD010000012.1, on the reverse strand, counting down.
CAACAGACCGGTAGCCGAACACCTCCATCACCCCACGCTGCTCAATCTCCACCAGCAGCGCGCCGACTTCAGCTTCAGCAGAGCGGATGGCCGCGAGCAACTCACCGAGGCGGTCGGCGAAAGCTACCGCCTCGGCGGACGAACGAGCGCTGTCGGACATAGATCAAGATTACCGACCATCGAACACAAGTTCATCACTCGAACGGGTACGAACCCCGAACCCCGAACCGCAAAGCACCGCAAAACCCAGGCAGGACAAGAGCCAAGATGAAGACTCAAGAAGCAACCCGGCGCGCCCGTTCGATATCGGGCCCCCGATAGAGCCGCTCAGGGATTCGGGCCAAAGTGGACGGATGGACCTGCTCCCCCAGTCCGTAGAACTTCTGGAAGCTCATGATGAGCGGCCGCCAAGCGTCCGGGTCGATCCGGTCCTCGGTCCCCTCCATCCGGATCGACTCGTGCACGAAGACCCGCTGTACCCGGACCTCGAACGACACCACTCCCCCGTCCGCACCCACCGGGTGCACCTCCTCGACCACGACTTCCATCGCCACCGGGCACTCGGCGACGCGGGGCGGTGTGACCGTCGACGAGGCCACCGCCGTCAGGCCGGCCCGGCCGAACTTGTCCGCCACGTGGAAATAGCCCCGCTCCTGCTTGCCCGCGGGCACCGGGTCGGACCCCGTCGTCAGCGCCAGCCGATCGACCGCCGCCGCCATCGACGACGAAGGCAGGTTCAGCACTCCTTCGCGGCTGTGCAACAGGTTCTGGGCCGTCCGGGAGCGGACTCCCAGCCCGAGCACCGCTCGCCAGCCGAGCCAGAATGCCGATGACATCGGCGCCAGATTGACCGATCCGTCCTCGTTGGTGGTGGAAATCAACACCACGGGCGTACCGAAATACAGAATACCGGGCTCGATGGCCGTGTGCTCGTTCACCCCACCGATCCTGCCGTCCACAGGGGACGGACCGCTGGCGGGAATCGGCCATCGCAATCAACAGAACAGGGGCGGCACCCGCAAGCAAGTGCCGCCCCCGCAACGGAGACTCAGCGAGACGCCAGCGCCCGCCGGGTCAGTACGCGCGCGAGGTGACGGCGGTACTCCGCCGTCGCGTGGGGCTCGTCCGGCGGGTTGGTCCCCTCTGCCGCCAGCTCCGCCGCCTCCTCGATCGACGCCCCGGCCGCCAGTGCCTCCTCCGTGGCCGTGGCCCGCAGCGGGACTCCGCCCATGTTCACCAGGCCGACGCGGTCGCCGGCCACCGTCACCCCGACCATCGCCCAGTCGATCGCGCGGCGGGTGAACTTGCGGAAGCCCCAGCCTTGCCCCGTCTGGGCCGGGAGGCGGATCTCCGTCAGCAGCTCCGCCGGCTCCAGCGGCGTCGTGAACGGGCCCAGGAAGAACTCCGCCGCGGGGATGCGGCGCTCCCCCGCCGGCCCGCGGGCCACCAGGACCGCGTCCGAGGCCAGGACCGCCGCCGGGAGGTCCGCCGCCGCGTCCGCGTGGACCAGGGAACCGCCGATCGTGCCGCGGTGGCGGACCTGGCGGTCGCCCACCTCGCCGGACACGTGGGCCAGCAGCGGCGCGTGCTCCAGCAGCACCGGGTCCTGCACCAATGCGCTGTAGCGGGACAGCGCGCCGATGACGACCTCGTCGCCCTCCAGGCGGACGTAGCGCAGCTCGTCGAGCGGGCCGATGTCGACCAGGTACTCCGGCGCGGCCAGGCGCAGCTTCATCAGCGGCAGCAGGGAATGCCCGCCCGCCAGCACCTTCGCGTCGTCGCCGTGCGAGGCGAGCAGCGAAAGTGCTTCGTCCACTGTGGACGCGCGCAGGTACTGGAACGAGGCGGGGATCACCGGTCCACCTCCTGGCCCGACGCGTCGATCACGGCGCTGACGATGTTGTGGTACCCGGTGCAGCGGCAGAGGTTGCCCTCGAGCCCGGCCCGGACCTCGTCACGCGTCGGCTTCGGGTTGTCGGCCAGCAACGACACCGACGCCATGATCATCCCCGGCGTGCAGAACCCGCACTGCAGGCCGTGCTGCTCCTGGAACGCCCGCTGCACCGGGTGCAGCGCACCGTCCGAAGAGGACAATCCCTCGACCGTCGTGACGGCGTGGCCGTCGGCCTGCGCGGCCAGCACCGTGCAGGACTTGACCGACTCGCCGTCGAGCAGCACCGTGCAGGCGCCGCAGGACGTCGTGTCGCAGCCGACGTTCGTGGCGGTCAGGCCGGCCGTGTCGCGCAGGAAGTGCACCAGGAGCGTCCGGTCCGGCACCTCCTCGGTCAGCGGCCGCCCGTTGACCTCGATCGAGACCTTCACTGCGCGCTTCCCTTCCCAGCTTCTTCCAGTGCGGCCCAGACCCGGATCGGGGTCGTGGGCATGTCCAGGTGCTTGACACCGCGGGCCGAAAGGGCGTCCACCACGGCGTTGTGCACCGCCGGCGTCGAACCGATCGTCGCCGCCTCGCCGATCCCCTTCACGCCCAGCAGGTTCCGGTCGGTCGGGGTGGCCATCTCGACCAGCTCGAAGTCCGGCAGCTCGGCGGCGGTGACGAACGAGTAGTCCGCCAGGGTCGCGGTCGTCGGGTTGCCGTCGTCGTCGTAGGTGACGACCTCCATCAGCGCCTGCGCCGCCCCCTGCCCGAGCCCGCCGTGGCGCTGGCCGCGGAAGGTGAGCGGGTTGACGATCGGGCCGGCGTCGTCGACGGCGACGATCCGGCGCAGCTCGACCTTGCCGGTCTCGGTGTCGACCTCGACGACGGCCAGGTGCGCGCCGAACGGGAACGTCGGCGCGCCACCGCCGAACCAGACGTCGGCCGAGAGCTTGCCCTCGCTCGCCGTCTCGGCGACCTGCGCCCAGCTGAGCACCGTGCTCGACGGCGCGCCACGGACCTGCCAGACGCCGCGATCGGCGTCCAGTTCGAGGTCGTCCGGTGCCGCTTCCAGCAGGTCGGCGGCGAGCTGCCGGGCCTGCGCGATCACCTCGTCGGCCGCCTGCCGGATCGCCGAGCCGCCCAGCTGCAGCGACCGGGAGCCGAACGTGCCGACCGCCTTGGGCACCTCGTCGGTGTCGCCGTGCCGGACGGTGATCTGGTCGAGGGGGACGCCGAGCTGGTCGGACAGCAGCATCGCCAGCGACGTGCCGAGGCCCTGCCCGTGCGGCGAACTGCCGGTCCACGCGACGACCGAGCCGTCCGGGTGGATGTCGACGCGGCCGCTCTCGCCGCCGCCGTCGCCGCCGGTGATCTCGACGTAGGCCGCGATGCCCAGGCCGAGCTCCACCGGGTCGCCCGCCTCCCGCCGGCGCCGCTGCTCGGCGCGAAGCTCCGCGTACCCGGCCGCGTCCAGGGCCTTGTCCAGCGCCGCCGCGTACTCGCCCGTGTCGTAGGACGCCCCGGTCGGCGACTGGTACGGGAACTCGTCCGGCCGGATGAAGTTGACGCGGCGGACTTCGGCCGGGTCCAGCCCGATCTCGGCGGCGAAGCGGTCCATCGCCCGTTCGACCGCGGCCGTCGCCTCCGGGCGGCCGGCGCCCCGGTAGGCCCCGATCGGCGTGGTGGTGGTGACGACCGCGCGGCTGCGGGTCTCGACCTTCGGGAACCGGTAGACGCCGACGGCCATCAGCTCGGTCAGCGTCGGCAGCAGCAGCATCCGCGGGTACGCGCCGGCGTCCTGGACGACGTCGAGGCGGTACGCCAGCACCGTGCCGTCGCGTTTCCCGCCGATGGTCACCGTGTTGCGCTGCGCGCGGCCGTGCGTCATGGCCGTGAGGTTCTCGCTGCGCGACTCGACCCAGCGCACGCCCCGCCCGAGCTGCTTCGCGGCCCAGCCGAGCACGGTCGCCTCGGGGTCCGCGCCGATCTTCGCGCCGAAGCCGCCGCCGACGTCCGGCGCGATCACCCGCACCGACTCTTCGGCGACACCGAGGCTCCCGGCCAGCTGGCTGCGGGCCATCTGGGCGTTCTGGGTGGACAGCCAGGCCGTCAGCCGGCCGTCCTCGCCCCACACGCAGGACGCGCCACGCACTTCGAGCGGCGCCGGCGCGACGCGCTGGTTGAGGATGGTCTCGGTGACGACGACCTCGCACTCCTCGAAGATCGCGTCGTCGAACTCGGTCGCCCCCTTGACCTGCACGATGTTGCTGTCGCGGTCGGGGAACACCAGCGTCTCGCCGGCGAGGGCCGCGTCGATCGACGCGACGGCGTCCAGCGGCTCGTAGTCGACGTCGACCAGCTCGGCCGCGTCGGCCAGCTGGTAGCGCTCTTCGGTGACGACCAGCGCGACCGGCTCCCCGACGTAGCGCACCACCGCACCGGCCAGCCACGGTTCCGGCACCGGCCCCGCCGGGTGCGGGGGCAGCCCGAGGTCCGCGGCGGTGAACACGCCGAGCACGCCCGGCGCCTCCTTCGCCGCGCTCACGTCGATGCCACCGATCCGCGCGTGCGCGATCGGACTGCGCACGAACACCGCGTGCGCGGCCCCGGAAAGCGCTTCCGTCCGCAGGTCGTCCACGTAGGTGCCGCCCGCGGTGATCAGATTCCGGTCTTCCCGGCGGACCACCCTGGTCCCGACAATGCTCATCTGGTCTCCTGCTCGCCGATACCCCGCCGATCATGCCCGCAGGCCCAGGACGATCGCCAGGCCCAGTCCGCCTATTCCGATCGCGATGCGCAGCGGGGTGGCCGGCAGCCGGCGCACGAGCGCGGATCCCAGCCAGGAGCCGCCGAGCGAGCCGAGGCAGACGGCGAGCGCGGCCGGCCAGACGACCTTGCCGGTGACCGCGAAGACGATCGCGGCGAGCAGGTTCGCCGAGCCGGTGACCAGGTTCTTCGCCGCGTTGGTGCGGGCCAGCGGCTGGCTCCAGACGGTGACCAGCAGCGCGAGCATGAGCACGCCCGCGGCGGCGCCGAAGTAGCCGCCGTAGATCCCGATCAGGAACGCGACCACGCCGGTCACCGGGCTGAGGCCGTGGTGCTCGGCACCTTCGGCCAGCCGGCGCAGCCGCGGCCCGGCCATCAGCACCAGCGACGCCCCGCCGATCAGCCACGGCACGATGACGGTGAACGCGCCGGACGGCGTCAGCAGCAGGATCAGGCCGCCGCACGCGCCGCCGACGGTGGTGATGGCGCAGAGCGGGAGGAGCCGGCGGCGCTGCCCGGCCAGTTCGGGACGGGCGCCGGCCGCGGCGCCCACGGTGGTGCCGAGCATGGCGACGGTGTTGGTGACGTTGGCGGTCACCGGCGGCAGCCCGGCGGCGAGCAGCGCGGGGTAGGACACCAGCGACGCGAGCCCGGCGGTCGCCCCGGTCAGGCCGGCCCCGACGCCGGCCAGCACGAGCAGGAGCAGCACCCACGGGTCGATGATCACGTTGTCATCTCACCACGCGGCCCCGGCGGCCACCGGGCTGGTCGACCGGGACACCCTGCTCGTCCACCCGCCGACGCTCGGCACCGGCGGCGCGCTCAAGTATAGGGCGTTATACGAAGCCAGTGTCCACATCGGACCGGAGGCCGCCGCGGCGCCGATGTCGTCCGCACTTGATCGATCTCGCACCGGTCGCGGCGGGCCCGCGGGCGAGTACCTTGTCACCACGGGGCTTTCCACCGCCCGATCGGGAGGACGGATGCGCGTCACGATCGCCGAGGTCGCCCGCCGCGCGCGGGTGAGCAAGACGACCGTGTCGCGGGTGCTCAACAACAAGGCGGACGTGGACGCCGCGACCGCGATCCGGGTGCGCGAGGTGATCGCCGCGACCGGGTACATCCCCAGTGCCGGCGCGGTCGGGCTGGCCCGCGGGGTGACGCGCACGGTCGGGATGCTCGTGCCGGGGCTGACCTGGCCGTGGATGGGCGAGGTGCTGCAGGGCGTCGCCGACGTCGTGGAGTCGAAGGGTTACGGCCTGCTGCTGTCCACCGCCAACCGGGGCGCCGACTCCCTCGGCGAGTTCTCGCGCCAGGTGTCGGCGAAGGCGTTCGACGGCCTGCTGCTGGTGGAACCGCCGGACGCGGTGCGGCACCTGCGGGTGCTGCACGACTCCGGGCTGCCGGTGGTGGTGATCGACGACCGCGGCCGCCGTCCGGCGTTCCCGTCGGTGGGCACGGACAACCGGCAGGGCGGCGCGGCCGCGGCCCGCCACCTGCTCGGCACCGGCCGCACCCGGCTCGCCACGGTCACCGGGCCGCGCGACTTCGGCTGCACCGCCGATCGCCTCAACGGCTTCAACGAAGCCGTTCTCGACGCCGGCCTGACCCTCGACTCGCGGCTGATCATCGAAGGCGACTTCACGAGCGAAAGCGGCGAGGCGGCGATCCTCCAGCTCCTCGAAACGGGCCCGGAGTTCGACGCGGTCTTCGCGCACAACGACCTCACGGCGGCGGGCGTGCTGGCGGGCCTGCGCAAGGCGGGCCGTGCGGTGCCGGGGGACGTCGCCGTGGTCGGGTTCGACGACATCCCCCTGGCCGCGCACACCCAGCCGCCGCTCACCACGATCCGCCAGCCGCTGCGGCAGATGGGCGAGACGGCGGCCGGGCTGCTGCTCGACCGCCTGGCCGGCGCGCCGGCCCCGGACGCCCCGCTGATCGTCCCGACGGCACTGGTGGTCCGCGAGTCGACGCGGCCGGTCAGCGCCCCCGGGAGCGGGGACTCACCGGGGTAGCCGGCTCACTGGTACACCCGCACGTAGTCGATCACCATGTCCTGCGGGAGCACCGTTCCCGCACCCGGCGGGCCGGGGAAGTCGCCGCCGATCGCGTTGTTGAGGATCAGGAAGAACGGGTGGTCGTAGACCCACGGCCCGCGCGTGCTCTCGACGGTGTCCCGGTCGATCGTCTGGAACGGGGTGCCGTCGACGGAGAAGGTCATGTGGGTGGCGTCCCAGTCGAGGCCGAAGCGGTGGAAGCCCGCCGAGACGTCCTGGCCGAGGTCGTAGGGCGCGCCGACACCGCCGGCGCCGTTGTAGGCCGGGGCGTGGATCGTCGAGTAGGCCAGGTTCGGCGCCTTCCCGACGTGCTCCATGATGTCGATCTCCCCGCAGTTCGGCCACGGCGTGCCGCTGAAGAAGTTCGCGCCCAGCAACCAGAACGCGGGCCAGAGCCCCTGCGTGCCGGACACCTTGATGTTCGCCTCGACGTGGCCGTAGGTGAAGCTGAACTTGCCCGCGGTGTTGAGCCGGCCCGAGGTGTACTGGCAGGTCGTGCTGCCGCTGATCGGGTCCGGCGGGCAGGCACTGCCCGGCGTGGCTTCCCGGCGGACCTGGATGACGAGGTTGCCGCGGCCGTCCTGCTTGGCGTTGTTGTTGTTCGTGTAGTACTCGAGCTCGTTGTTGACGCCCGGCCCGGTCTCCGCGGTCCACTTGCTCGCGTCGGGGGCCGCGCCCGCGGCGCCGTTGAACTCGTCGCTCCAGACCAGCGTGCCCGGGAAGTGCGGGGCCGGCGGCGCGGGCGGCGGCTGGGTCGGATTGCCGCCGGTGCCGTAGACGTCGAAGCCCCACAGCGAGTAGCCGTAACCGTTGGAGCGGGCGGTGCCGTACATCCGGACGTACCGCCCGGAACCGTTGACGGTCAGCGTCTCCTTGAACCCCTTGCCACTGCTGGTCGAGTAGATCGGCGTCCAGGTGGCGTTGTCGTTCGAGACCTGGAGCTGGTAGGCGACCGCGTAGGCCGGGTCCCACTGCAGGACGACCCGGTGGATCGCCGCGGGCGCCCCGAGGTCGACGGTGATCCAGCCGGGGTCCACCCAGCCGGTGGTCGCGCTGGTCGCCCAGCGCGTGGCCGGGTCGCGGTCGAAGGCCTTCGCCGGGACGCAGCCGGGGCAGGCGCCGTCGTCCTGGTACGAGGACGCCGTGCCGGACTTGCCGTAGGAGAGCAGGACGTCGCCCGGCTGCGTGGTGCCGCCGCCGTAGACCTGGAACTCCCAGAGCGAGTACCCGTACTGCGTGGCGCGCTGGGTGCCGGTGAGCCGGACGTACCGGCCGCTGCCGGTGACGGTCAGGGTCTGCGTCCCGCCGGTCCCGGCCGTGGTGGCGTAGAGGGAGGTCCAGGTCATGCCGTCGGTGGACGCCTGGAGGGTGAAGGCCTTGGCGTAGGCGGCTTCCCAGCTCAGGACGACCTGCGAGAGCTGCTGGTTCGAACCGAGGTCGACCTGCAGGGTCTGCGGGTCGGAGAAGGCGCTGGACCAGCGCGTCCCGGGATCGCCGTCGACGGCGGCGGTCGCCGGGAACGCGGCGGACTCGGCCGAGGACGCCGTCACCGGACGGCCTTGCGAGAGCAGGACGGGGGCGGCCCGGGCGACCGGGGCGGTGAGCAGGGCGGCCAGGGTCAGGGCGAGGACGGCCAGTACCCGGGTCCTCGACATGCGGCGTTGCATGGGGCACCTCCACGGCGAACCGGCGCCGGGACGGCGTTGCCCCGGCGCGGATCGGCTCACGTGGCCCGCGGCGCGGGTGTGGGGCCCGGCCGGCGGCACGCTCTTAATTCAAGGTATAAATAAAGAGTCGTAAAATGTCAACGGGCACTGGGCCGGGCGAAGGAATCCGCGCCGGATCCTTGACTCCGCGGAGTCCCGCGCTGTTAACTGCGAGCTCACCGACGGAACCGGTTCCGTGACCGCCAACCGGAACGGCTCCGCCGCGCCAAACCCGTTCGGGCTGACCGGTTCGCACCGGCACCCCACCCGGCACCGCTCCTCCGGCTCACGGTGCCCGGGCGGGGCTGCGGGCGCGCACCCGCCGCACCACCCGACACCGGCGCGAGCTGTGGGGCTCGCCCGGTCCGCTGCCGTTCCGCTCGTCCTCCCCGATCCAGCAGGCAGGCTCATGAGATCAACGACGTTCTCCCCCGTGCACCGCCTCCTCGTCCTCGCGACCGCCGTGGCCGCCGCGTTCGCCACCACGGTGGTGGCCGGCGCCCCGGCGCGGGCCGCCGCGTGCGGCACCACGAACCTCGCGCAGGGCCATCCCGCGACCGCCTCCTCGACCGAGAACGGCGGGACGCCCGCGTCCGCCGCGGTCGACGGCAATCCCGGCACGCGCTGGTCCAGCGCGTTCAGCGACCCGCAGTGGCTGCAGGTCGACCTGGGTTCCGCGCAGCAGCTCTGCGACGTGGTCCTCAGCTGGGAAGCCGCGTACGCCCGCGCGTTCACCGTGCAGCTCTCGGCCGACGCGGCCACCTGGACCACCGCGTACTCGACGACCACCGGCACCGGCGGCACGCAGACCGTGCCGCTGTCCGGCACCGCGCGCTACCTGCGCGTCCACGGCACCCAGCGGGCGACCGGCTACGGCTACTCGCTGTGGGAGGTCGCCGCGCACGGCACCGGCGGTGGCACGACCATCCCGCCGACCGATCCGCGCAACCCGGACTTCGGGCCGAACGTGTCGGTGTTCGACCCCTCGACCCCGGCCGCGACGATCCAGAACCGGCTGACGCAGCTGGCGAACCAGCAGCACACCAACCAGTTCGGCAACGAGCGCTACGCCGTGCTGTTCAAGCCGGGCACCTACAACGCCGACGTCAACCTCGGCTTCTACGAGCAGGTCGCGGGCCTGGGCCTGTCCCCCGACGACGTCAACCTCAACGGGCACGTCCGCGTCGAAGCGGATTGGCTGCAGCAGGGTGACAACCCGAACAACAAGGGCAACGCGACGCAGAACTTCTGGCGGTCCGCCGAAAACCTGTCGGTGACGCTGCCGGCCGGCCAGGTCGAACGCTGGGCCGTCGCGCAGGCCGCCCCCTACCGCCGGATGCACCTGCGCGGCAGCCAGATCCAGCTCTGGAACGGCGGGGACGGCTGGGCCAGCGGTGGCCTGATCGCCGACAGCAAGATCGACGGCGTCGCCGTTTCCGGGTCCCAGCAGCAGTTCCTGACCCGCAACAGCGAGCTCGGCGGCTGGCAGGGCGGCGTCTGGAACATGGTGTTCGTCGGCTCGACCGGCACCCCGCCGGCGTCCTTCCCGAACCCGCCGGAAACGGTCGTCGGGCAGACCCCGGTGATCCGCGAGAAGCCGTTCCTCTACGTCGACGGTTCGGGCAGCTACAACGTGTTCGTGCCGGGGCTGCGGCAGAACTCGTCGGGCACGAGCTGGGGTCACGGCACGCCGGCCGGGCAGTCGATCTCGCTGAGCGAGTTCTACGTCGCACATCCGTCCGACTCGGCCGCGACGCTCAACGCCGCCTTGGCCGCGGGCAAGAACCTGCTGGTGACGCCGGGCGTCTACCACCTCGACCAGGCGCTGAACGTCACCCGCCCGGACACCGTGGTGCTCGGCCTCGGCCTGGCGACCCTGATGCCCACCAACGGCACCGCGGCCATCACGACGTCCGATGTGGACGGCGTGAAGATCGCCGGGCTGCTCATCGACGCGGGCGCGGTCAACTCGCCGGTGCTCGTCCAGGTCGGCCCGCCGGGCTCCAACGCCAACCACGCGGGCAATCCGACGTCGCTGCACGACGTGTTCTTCCGGATCGGCGGCGCGGCCGTCGGGAAGGCCACGCAGACCCTGGTGGTCAACTCGAACAACGTCCTCGGCGACCACATGTGGCTCTGGCGCGGCGACCACTCCTACGGCGTCGGCTGGAACGTCAACACCGCGGCCAACGGCCTGGTCGTCAACGGCGCCAACGTCACGATGTACGGCCTGTTCGTCGAGCACTACCAGCAGTACGAAGTGCTCTGGAACGGTAACGGCGGGCGGACGTACTTCTTCCAGAACGAAATGCCCTACGACCCGCCGGACCAGGCGTCCTGGTCCAGCGGCGGCGGCCGGCAGGGCTGGGCGGCGTACAAGGTGGCCGACTCGGTGACCAGCCACGAAGGCTGGGGCCTGGGCAGCTACTGCTTCTTCAACACCAACCCGTCCATCGTGGCCGCTCATTCCTTCGAGGTGCCGAACACCGGCGGGGTCCGGTTGCACAACCTCGTCTCGGTGTCACTCGGCGGCGTCGGCACGATCGCCCACGTCGTCAACGACACGGGTGACGCCGCGAACACCGGGCACCAGGTGAGCCCGCTGGTCTCCTACCCGTAGCACCGCGGCGACGTACGCGTCCGGGCGGACCAGCCAGGCTTCGCCCGGACGCGCACCCAGCGCCCCGCCCACCGGGATCCGCACCGACCGCACGCCGGGCGCCCGCACCCCGGGGGTGGTCAGGACCAGGAACCCCTGCCGGGCCAGGTCGCGCAACCGGCCACCTTCGACGGTCACGTCCGGGAGCAGCACACCCGGTCCCGGCGGCGGCAACGCCCCCCGCGGCGGCCGTCCCGCGAACGGCCGTTGCGGATCGGGCGTGGTCAGAGGCGAATCGGTGTACCAGAACGGTTCGGCCAGCCGGCCCGAGTCGACCTGCGCGCAGGCGTCCGGGTCGTGCTCCGCCCGGGCGAGGACGTCGAGCCGGCGACGGCGCTGCTCCTCGTCCCGGGGCACCAGGAAATCCATCGTGGCGGTGGTGACGGCCGCGTTCTCCACCGCCGCCGCGTGCCGCTCGGCGTGGTAGCTCTCCAGCAGCTCCTCCTCCGCGTCGCCGCGCAGGACGGCGGCCAGTTTCCAGGCCGCGTTCTCGGCGTCGGCCACCCCGGAGTTGAGGCCGCGCGCCCCGAACGGCGCGACGAGGTGCGCGCAGTCCCCGGCCAGCAGCACCCGGCCGACGCGCATCCGGTCGACGAGCCGCGTGTGGAAGCGGTACACCGACCGCCAGGCCACCTCGTACGGCCGGGCGCCGATGATCGCCCGGATCCGCCGGTCGAGCGCCCCTTGCGACTCCTCCGCCGTGAGGTCGTAGTCCTCGGGGACCTGCCAGTCGACGCGGAACCGCGAGCCGGGGCACGGGTGGATCAGCACCTGGCGGCCGGGGTTCCACGGCGGGTCGAACCAGAACCGCCGCTCGGCCGCCCAGCCCGGCAGGTCGGCGCGGATGTCACAGATCAGGAACAGGTCCCGGAAGGACACGCCGGCCAGGTGCTGGCCGAGGGCCCGGCGCACCGCGTCGCCGTGGGCTCCGGTGCAGGCGATCGCGTAGTCCGCTTCGATCCGGCGCGGGCCGTCCCGCGTCTCGCACCGGATCTCGACGCAGCCCGGCTGGGTCAGGCCGGTGACGCGGTGACCGCGGCGGACGTCGATCAGCGGCTGCCGGGCGATGAGCTCGTCCAGCACCTCCTCGACGCGCGCCTGGGACAGGTTCACGAACGGCGGCAGCGCCGATCCGCCGTCGGGGAGCGTCAGCGAGAACAGTTCGCCGTCGCGGTGGAACGTCCGCGAGGTCGTCCAGGTGAGGCCTTCCTCGGCGAGGCAGCCCGCGCCCAGCGACGCCCAGACGTCCAGGGTGTCGCGCTGGTGGCAGATGGACTTGGACCCGACGGGGTCGCGCACCTCGTGCTCGTCGACGAGCACGACCGGCACGCCCCGGCGCGCGAGCAGCAGCGCGGCCGTCTGGCCGACCGGGCCGCTGCCGAGGACCGCGACCGTCATCCCTGGAGCCGGTCCCAGACTTCGCGGTCGCGTTCGGCCGTCCACACCACCGGCCGTTCGATCCCGGACAGCTCGTCCCACAGGCGCGAGACGTCGAAGGGCAGGCAGTGCTCGAAGATCGGCCAGTGGCCGTACCGGTCGTTCAACGCCGCGTGCGTGCGCTCGAAGGCCTCCTTGAGGGTGCCGCCGGCGTCGCGGACCGCGCCGACCTCGCGCAGCATCGTGGTCAGGAAGTGCCGGGTCTGCGCGATGGCGGCGCCGACCGCTTCGCGGCCGCGGCTGACCCCGCCGCGGCCGCCGATCAGGGTCTCGGCTTCGAAGGCGGCCACCCGATCCAAAGTGGACGTGGCCCAGTCGCGGTGGAACGCGTCACCGGTGTACAGCGCGGCTTCGGCTTCGACGAGGTCGCCGGCGTAGAGGATGTGCCGGCGCGGCAGCCAGGCGACGATGTCGCCCTCGGTGTGGCCGCGCCCGCAGTACTGCAGCACGAGGTCGCCTCGGTCGCCGCCGAGGTCGATGGTGAGCCGGTCGGAGAAGGTGAGCGTCGGCCAGGTCAGCCCGGGCACCGAGTCGGCGCCCTTCGCCAGCCGCGGCATCCGGCCGAACTCGCTTTCCCAGTCCTCCTTGCCGCGCTCGGCGACCAGGGCGCGGGTGTTCTCGTGCGCGACGATGACTTCGGCGTCGAAGGCGGACGCGCCCAGCACGCGCACGGCGTGGTAGTGGCTCAGCACCAGGTAGCGGACCGGTTTGTCGGTGTGCTCGCGCAGTTTCGCGAGCCACTCCGCGGCCGCGACCGGCGTGGCCAGCGCTTCGAAGCAGACGAGGAAGTCCTCGCCCTCGATGGCGCCGATGTTCGGGTCGCCTTCGGCGGTGAGTGCGTAGACGCCGTCGGCGAGGATTTCGAGGGTCTGCGCTTTCTCCGCCAGGTCGGCCGAAGAGGCGAAGGCTTTCTTCGTCACGGCGAGCGCTCCTTGATCGTCAAAGGATTGACTATCCGGTCAGGCTAGCCCGCCGGACCGCCGCGGGGAACCCCGTTTCCCCTAACCTGGGCCGCATGACGGACCGACCGGCCGACCTCGACTACCTCTCGTTCGTCGACTACGCGATCGGCAAGACGCAGGCCGAGCTGCCCGCGACCGACCCGGTGGCGATGCGCCTCGGCCTGACGCTGCACCGCCTGGCGGGCGCGCTGGTCTACGACTGGGAGTCGACGGTCCACCGCCCCCGCGGCTGGAGCTGGGGTGGTTTCCGGGTGCTGTTCGTGCTGTGGCTGGCGGGGCCGCTGGAGTCCCGCCACGTGGCCCGCCTCGCCGGGATGAGCCGAGCGGCGGTGTCGGCCCTGGTCAAGACCTTGGAGCGGGACGCCCTGGTGACCCGCACCCAGGTGGCCCACGACCGCCGCGCGGTGGAACTCGCCCTGACGGCCGCGGGCCACACGGCGGTGACCGACGCCTACCAGGAGCACAACCAGCGGGAGCAGGCCTGGGTGGCATCGCTGACACCGGAGGAGCGCGCGGCGTTGATCGGACTCCTGGAGAAGCTGACCACCGGCCCGGCCGCCGCGGCCGCGCAACGCCTCACCTGACCGATCCTCCAGGCGCGCGGGCGGATCCTCGCGGCACGCCAGCCGCGCCTTCAAGCCCGCCGACCGGCCCCGCGAAATGCGAGCCGGCCGCGCGGATCAGCTGGCCAGGCCGGGCAGGCTCAGCGTGTGCCCGGTCTGCTCGGCCTTGGCCCGCAAATACCGCACGTTGCTCTCGGTCGCGAACACGCCCGTCGGTACCCGGTCGCGCACCGCGATGCCGGCCGCGCTCAGCTGGGCGGCCTTGTCCGGGTTGTTCGACAGCAGGTCGATCCGGCTGACGCCGAGCGCGCCGAGCATCTGCGCCGCCACCGTGTAGTCGCGGGCGTCTTCGGGCAGGCCGAGCGCGGCGTTCGCGGCGTAGGTGTCGAGGCCGCCGTCCTGCAGGGCGTACGCGTCCAGCTTGTTGTACAGCCCGATCCCCCGGCCCTCCTGCCGCAGGTACAGCAGGTAGCCGCCGGTCTTGGCGATCCGCGCGACCGCCTCGGCCAGCTGTGGCCCGCAGTCGCAGCGCGCCGACCCGAAGACGTCGCCGGTCAGGCACTCCGAGTGCGGCCGCACCAGCGGTACCTCGCCGGGCGTGCCCAGGACGAACGCCAGGTGCTCGGCGCCGTCGGCCAGGCCGCGGAACGTCACGGCTTCGGCGTCGACCGCGACACCGCCGTCGAGCCGCAGCGGGATCCGCACCCGCGTCCGCACCCCGGCCGTCATGTCCTCGCCCCTGGTGTCACCCACAAGATCGACCCTACACGAGGTTCAAATTCGAACATCCACGTCGTTCCACCAGGGAAAACCACTGGCGTCCGGTCGTATCCTCGGGCGCATGATCCCCGCCGCCACCGCCGCCTCGTTCCTGCTGGTCGTCGTGCTCGGGGCGATGTCGCCCGGGCCGGACTTCGTCGTCGTGACGCGGTCGGCGCTCACCGGCGGGCGGCGGGCCGGGATCGCCGCCGGGACCGGGATCGCGCTCGGGGTCTTCGCCTGGGTGGTCGCGATCGCCCTGGGGGTCGCCGCCGTGCTCACCGCTTCGGCCGTCGCGTTCACCGTCGTCAAGCTCGCCGGCGCGGCCTACCTCGTCGTGCTCGGGGTCAAGGCGTGGCTGGCCGTGCGCCGCGGCGAGTACCGGGATCTCGCCGAGACCACCGGCGCCCGGCAGCTCAAGGCCGGCGCCGCCTTCCGCCAGGGCCTGGTGACGAACCTGCTCAACCCCAAGGTCGCCGTCTACTTCCTGGCCCTGCTCCCCCAGTTCCTGCCCGCCGACGGCTCCACCCTGCAGACCCTCGAACTGGCCGCGATCGCCACCGCCGGCACGGTGCTGTGGTTCGTCACCCTCGCCGTCGTGGTCGGGGCGCTGAAGCGGTTCTTCAGCGCCGGCCGCGTCCGCCGGAGCCTCGACGCCGTCCTGGGCACCGTGCTCGTCGCCCTCGGGCTGAAGGTCGCCGCCGAGACGGCGTGAGCCCGCCGCCGGGCTCACGCCGCCGCGCTCAGCCGAGCTTCTCCGACGCCAGCCGCGTGCCCTCGACCCGAGCCGCGATCTTCGCGAACGCGATGTCGCGCGAGGTCGACGTGTCGTCGGCGAACGGCGAGAACCCGCAGTCGTCGCAGGTGCCGAGCCGGTCGGCCGGCAGGTACTTCGCCGCGGTGAGCACCCGGTCGCGGACCTCCTCCGCCGTCTCCACGCGCGGGTCGATCGGGTCGGTGACGCCGACGAAGACCCGCTGGTCGGCCTGGACGTGGTCGGCGATCACCCGCAGCGCGCGCTCCGGGTCGGCTTCGCTGGCCAGCTGGACGAAGAAGCGGCCGGCCTTGAGGTCGAACAACGCCGGCAGCAGGCCCGCGTAGTCGACGTCGAGGCTGTGCACGGAATCCTGGTCGCCGCCCGGGCAGGTGTGGACGCCGATCTTCGCGCGTTCCTCGGCGGTGAACCGGTCGAGGACGGCGTTGTTGAGCTCGACGAACTGCCGCAGCAGCCCGCCGGACGGGTCGAGCTTCAGCGACAGCCGTCCCTCGGTGAAGTCGATCTGCACGCTGTCCGCGCCGGCTTCGAAGCTGCCGCGGATGTCCGCCTCGGCCTCGTTCACCAGGTCGGCGACGAACTGCTCCTGCGAATACCCCTCGATGCCGTCGGCCGGGTAGATCAGCGAGAGGGCGGACGCGGCGATCACCGCCTGCTTGACGGGCCGGTCGGTAAGCGTTTTCGCGCGCGTGAGGTACGCATCCGCGTGGGTCGCGTAGCGGAAGGGGCCCGCGGTCAGCCGCGGCAACTGCCGGGTGTGCCCGTCGGCGAAGGGGATGACGACCCCGTCCGGCGCCAGGGCTTCGAGGCCGGCCAGCGGGTAGGTCGCGAAGCTCGGCTTGCCCTGTTCGCCGTCGCTCAGCACCGGCGAGCCGGTCTCCTCGAACCGGCGGATCGTGTCCGCCAGCGCGCGGCTCTCCAGCTCGGCGAGCGCGGCCGCGTCGATCTCGCCGGCCGCGAACGCGCCGAGGCCTTCGACGAGGTAGGCGGGACGCGGGATGCTGCCGATCGGTTCGGTGGGCAGGGTCATGGAATCCTCCGCTTGCTTGAAGGTCCGGACCGGGCACGGGCACGGGCAGCAGGACGTGGCCGCCCCCAGCCGCCGGGCCGTGACCGGCCACGTTCATGCGGCAACTTAACGTGGCAGCCGCCGGTCACGGAGCGCGGATCACCCGGTCGGACCAGAGAAAAGCACGAAATCAGAAGGCGTTCGGCGGTTCGCGAGGAGGACGATTGGGTATTCGCTACGGCGATACGGCGGGTTCGGCGCCGAAGGAGTACCCCGATGCTCAGTCACCACGATCGCACCGAGCTCGAGAAGATCGAGCGCAGCCTCGAGCTCAGCGACCCCGACCTGGCCGCCGCGCTGCGCGACGGCCAGCGGCCGAAGTCGCGCGCGCTCCGCAGCGCTCTCCTGATCGCCTTCGACCTCACCGCCGTGACCCTGCTGGTCCTGGGCCTGGTGCTGCCCGACCCGGGTGTGACGCTGTGCGGGATCCTCGCCCTCACCGCCACCGTCTGGACCCACGTGGCGAGGCACCGCCTCTGACGATCTGAGGCAGACTGAGCGACGTGAAGTGGGTCCTGCACGTCGACCTCGACCAGTTCATCGCCGCGGTCGAGATCGCCCGCCACCCGGAGCTGCGCGGGAAGCCCGTCGTGGTCGGCGGCAACGGCGACCCCACCGAACGCGCGGTCGTCGCGACGGCGTCGTACGAGGCCCGCGAGTTCGGCGTCCAGTCCGGCATGCCGCTGCGGATCGCGGCCCGGCGCTGCCCGGACGCGGTCTTCCTGCCCAGTGATCCCGACGCCTACCTCGAGGTGTCGGCCCGCGTGATGGCCGCCGTGCGGGAGCTGCCGGTGGTGGTCGAGGTGCTCGGCTGGGACGAGGCGTTCGTCGGGGCGGAAACGGCCGATCCCGAGGCGCTGGCCGTCGCGATCAAGGAGGCGGTGGCGCGTGAGACGGGCCTGTCGTGCGCGGTCGGGATCGGCGACAACAAGCTGCGGGCCAAGCTCGCCACCGGGTTCGGCAAGCCGGGCGGGATCTACCGGCTGACGCAGGAGAACTGGTGGGACGTGATGGCGGCCCGCCCGACCGACGCGCTGTGGGGCATCGGCGGCAAGACGGCGAAGAAGCTCGCTTCGCTGGGCATCGGCACCGTGCTGGACCTGGCCGGCGCCGACCCGGCGGAACTGGCGGCGCGGTTCGGCCCGAAGACCGGCCCGTGGCTGCGGCTGCTCGGCGGCGGCATCAGCGACGCCGAGGTGAGCGCCACCCCGTGGGTGGCCCGCTCGCGCAGCCGCGAGACGACGTTCCAGCACGACCTGACGGACCCGGCGCAGATGGCGGCCGAGGTCTCGGCGCTGGCGAAGCGCGTCGCCCAGGACGTCCTCGACGAAGGCCGCCCAGCGGCGCGGGTGGCGGTCAAGGTGCGGTTCGTGCCGTTCCTGACCCACACGCACAGCATCACGCTCCCGGAACCGACCTCGGACGCGGCCGAGCTGGACCGGGCGGCGCAGGAGGTGCTCGGGATGTTCGAGCTGACCCGCGCGGTGCGGCTGCTGGGCGTGCGCGCCGAGTTCCCGCGCGAAGACTAGAGCCCCTCCGGCAGCGGCAACGGCCGGTCCGGGTCGAGCTGTACCCCGCCCGCCCGCAGCGTGTGGTCGAGCATTGCCCAGATCGTGCCCGTGAGCTGGGCCGTCAGCTGGGGCCGGGTGAGCGTGCCCGGGTGGTCGAGCCAGCGGGTCGTCGCCGATTCGACGTAGCCGACCAGGCCGAACGCGATCGTGTCGCCTGGGGCCGGGTCCAGGCCGAACGCCGTCAGGTAGCCCGTGAACAGCCCGCTGAGGTGGCGGGCGATGGCGCCGCGGACGTCGGGGCCGTCCGGCACCCCGCGGGCGAGGTAGCGGTGCAGGTGGGCGTGCTCGGTCAGCCAGCGCAGGTGCGTCGAGATCACCGTGGAGATCATCTCGTTCGGCGACCCCTCGGGGTGCCAGAGCGGCGCCAGGTCGGCCGTCACCAGCTCGGCCGCGCGCTGAGCGATCGCCCGCCGGAGGTCGGCCGCGTCGGAGAAGTGCCGGTACAGGCGGGTGCGGGCGACGCCGGCGCGTTCGGCGATCTGCTCGGTCGAGACGTCCGGGCCGTGCTCGGCGATGGCGGCCAGCGCGGCGTCGACGAACTCCGCGCGCCGGCGTTCCTGCTGGCCCGCCCAGCGCGTCGCCCGTCCGTCGACCTTGGTCACGGCGAAAGCCTACTCAGGACGCGCCGGGCGGTGTACGCTCGCCGAAGTAACTAGTACATCGCGTACCCCCTACTTTCCGGAGGCCGCCATGGGCGTCGAGGCCCAGGACCGGGACGTCACCGCGGCTCGCCTGCTCAAGAGCTCCGCGAAGAACTCCTACGACCCGTACGTGGACGTCGACTGGGCGGCACCGCTCGCCGAGGGCAAGGCCTACATGCCGCTCGAGCGCGTCTCCCTCTACGGCACGGACCTGTGGGCGAAACTGACGCCGGAGCAGCGGATCGAGCTGTCCAAGCACGAGATCGCCAGCATCATGAGCGTCGGCCTGTGGTTCGAGATCGTCCTGATGCAGCTGCTCGCCCGGTACGTCTTCGACCTCGACGCCCGCACCGAGCACGCGCAGTACGCGATGACCGAGATCGGCGACGAGACGCGGCACTCGGTGATGTTCGCCCGCACCGCCGAGCGGCTCGGCGTCCCGCGCTACGGCGTCCCGAAGGTCGTCCACCGCGCCGCGAAGGTGTTCGGCGCGACCGCCGCCGGGCCGTCGATGTTCGCCAGCGTGCTGGTCGCCGAGGAGACCACCGACCGGCTCCAGCGGTCGATGATGGACGACGACGGCATCCAGCCGCTGATCCGCTCGGTCAACCGCATCCACGTGGTCGAGGAGGCCCGGCACGTCCGGTTCGCTAAGGAGGAGGTGCTGCGCGAGACGCCGAAGCTGTCGAAGGCGGCGCTGCGGCGGCACCGGCTGCGGACCGCGCTGGTCGCGTTCGGCGTGATCGACAGCATGGTCGACGCGCGGATCTACCGCAGCGTCGGGATCGACCCGCGCGAAGGCCGCGCCGCGGCGCTGGCGAACCCGCACTTCCACGAGACGCGCCGCTGGATGGCCGAGAAGATCGTGCCGTTCCTGCGCGACGCGGGCCTGATCGGCGGCCGCTCGGAAGGCCTCTGGCGGCGCGCGCACCTGCTCTGAGAAACCCTTTCGCGCACGCCGTCCGGTTCGGCCAGGATGTCCCGGTGATCACGATCCGGGCCGCCCGCGCCGACGACGAATCCGCGCTCGCGAAGATCGACGAACGCACCTGGACCCCGGCCGTCTCCCCCGCCCCGGCACCGCCGCCGGGCACGCCGTTCTTCGACGACGGCACGCGGCCCGAGGACGTGCTCGTCGCCGAGCACGACGGCGTCGTCGCCGGGTACGTGCGGCTCGGCGAGGGGTTCGGCATCCCCGCCCACCGGCACGTGGTGGTGCTCGACGGCCTCGCCGTCGATCCGGACCGGCAGCGGCTCGGCATCGCCGGGCAGCTCGTCGAGGCCGCCGTGGCCGAAGCCCGCCGGCGGGGCGCCCGCAAGGTGACGCTGCGGGTCCTCGGGCCGAACACCGGCGCGCGGCGGGTCTACGAGCGCTGCGGGTTCGTCGTGGAAGGCGTGCTGCGGGGCGAATTCCACCTCGACGGCACCGATGTCGACGACGTTCTCCTGGCCCGCTCGCTCGCTTGACAGCCTCGCGGCGGCTTTGCCATCCTGGATCCGGGCCGAGAGGCGCTGCGACGGAAGCCCCTTCCGCCACGCTCGGCCCGACACACGACTCCAAGGGCGCCTCCCGCGAGGGAGGTGCCTTCTTCTTTGTCTCCGCACGCACTTCCGTGCCGCCTCCCGAGCGCATCCCGACGAACTCCGGAGTGCACCGAAGCATGAGTGACAAACTGCAGACCCGAAACGGCCTCGACTTCGCCGTGGCCGACCTGTCCCTGGCCGGCGCCGGCCGCACCCAGCTGCGGCTGGCCGAGCACGAGATGCCCGGCCTGATGGCGATCCGCCGCGAATACGCCGCCGCCCAGCCGCTGAAGGGTGCCCGGATCGCCGGGTCGCTGCACATGACCGTGCAGACCGCCGTGCTCATCGAGACCCTGGTCGCCCTCGGCGCGCAGGTGCGCTGGGTGTCCTGCAACATCTTCTCCACCCAGGACGAGGCCGCCGCCGCGGTCGTCGTCGGCCCGGAGGGCACGGTGGACGCCCCCACCGGCACGCCGGTGTTCGCGTGGAAGGGCGAGACGCTCGAAGAGTACTGGTGGTGCACCGACCAGCTCTTCGCCTTCCCCGGCGGGCAGGCCCCGAACATGATCCTCGACGACGGCGGCGACGCCACCCTGCTCGTCCACAAGGGCGTGGAGTTCGAGGCGGCCGGCGCGGTGCCGCAACCGTCCGAAGAGGACCCGGAGGAGTACCGGATCATCCTCGACACCCTCCGCGCGAGCCTCGCCGCCGACGGCGACCGGTTCACCCGGATGGCCAAGGAGATCCGCGGGGTCACCGAGGAGACGACCAACGGCGTCAAGCGGCTCTACAAGCTGGCCAAGGACGGCGAGCTGCTCTTCCCGGCGATGAACGTCAACGACTCGGTGACGAAGTCCAAGTTCGACAACAAGTACGGCATCCGGCACTCCCTTGTGGACGGCCTGAACCGGGCCACCGACGTGATGATCGGCGGCAAGCGCGTGGTCGTCTGCGGCTACGGCGACGTCGGCAAGGGCGCGGTCGAGGCGCTGCGCGGCCAGGGCGCCCGGGTCGCGGTCACCGAGATCGACCCGATCTGCGCGCTGCAGGCGGCGATGGACGGCCTGGACGTGGTCGAACTCGACGACGTGGTGGGCACCGGCGACATCTTCATCACCACCACCGGCAACTTCGGCATCATCTCGGCCGACCAGATGAGCCGCATGAAGCACAACGCCATCGTCGCCAACGTCGGGCACTTCGACAACGAGATCGACATGGCCGGGCTGGCGAAGCTGCCGGGCATCGTGAAGAAGGAGATCAAGCCGCAGGTGCACGAGTGGACGTTCCCGGACGGCCACGCGATCATCGTGCTGTCCGAGGGCCGCCTGATGAACCTCGGCAACGCGACCGGCCACCCGTCGTTCGTGATGTCGAACTCGTTCACCAACCAGGCGATCGCGCAGATCGAGCTGTTCACCAAGCCCGGCGAGTACGCCACCGACGTCCACCGGCTGCCGAAGCACCTCGACGAGAAGGTGGCCCGCCTGCACCTGGACGCGCTCGGGGTGAAGCTCACCAAGCTCACGAAGGCGCAGGCCGAGTACATCGGCGTCGACGTCGAAGGTCCGTACAAGCTCGATCACTATCGGTACTGATCCCAGATTGCTCCATTCGCCGTAGTTTGGTTTATCGGGAAACTGGCCATCCTCCCGTCGAGAGAAGCGCATCCGCCCGGACGGCACGGAGCCGGGCCGGGTCTCGTGCGAAGGAGTGTGTCAAGTGATCGTTCTCGGTGTAATTCTCCTGATCATCGGGTTCATCGTCGGTATCCCGGTGCTGTACACCATCGGCATCATTCTCGCGGTGGCCGGTGTGGCACTGGCCATCCTGGGCGGCACCGGCCGCCGGATCGGCGGGCGGGCGCACTGGTACTGATCTCGAGACTCCGCCACGGCCTGGCGCGTCAGCAGCAATGCTGGCCGCGCCAGGCCGTTCGGCCTTCTTTCACCGCCACCCCGGCGATCGCCAGCGCGACCACCGGATCGGCCCACCACCAGCCGAACAGGGCGTTGAGCAGCAACCCCGCCAGCAGCACCGCGGAAAGGTAAGTGCAGAGCAAAGTCTGCCGCGAATCCGCCACCGCGCTGGCGGAACCCAGCTCCCGCCCGGCCCGGCGCTGCGCCGCGGAGAGGGCCGGCATCACGGCCAGGGAAATGGCGGCGAGCACGATTCCGGTCCGGGAAGTTTCCGGCGCCGCGCCGGTGAAAAACGAACCGACGGCTTCCCCGGTCACGTAAATCGCGAGCGCGAAGAAGGAAATGGCGATCACCTTCAGCGCACGCCGTTCCCGCGCTTCCGGAGCATGGCCGGAGAACTGCCACGCGACCGCGACGGCGGACGCCACCTCGATCACCGAATCCAGCCCGAAGCCGATCAGCGCCCCGGACGACGCGGCGGCACCGGCGGTCAGGGCGACCGCGGCCTCGACGACGTTGTAGGTGATGGTCGCGGCCACCAGCAGCCGGACGCGGCGCACCAGGACCGCCCGGCGAGCCGGCTCTCCCACCGGCGGCGGCGCACAACAGCCGTCGGCGCAGGTTCCGACCGCCGGTTCCGGCTTCATCGCGCCGCCACCTCGTCTTCGCAGGCGTCCCGCGGTTCGACCGCCAGGACGACCTGGACGAGTTCCCGCAGCGCGCGGGCGAGGTGTTCGTCGGCGATCTCGTACCGCACCTGACGACCCTCGTAGCCGGCCACGACGAGCCCGCACCCGCGCAGGCACGACAGGTGGTTGGACACATTGGACCGACTCAGGTCCAGCTCCGCGGCCAGCCGTCCCGGGTAGGCCGGGCCATCGAGCAGCGCGGTCAGGATCCGGCACCGGGTGGGGTCGGACAGCGCGCGCCCGATCCGGGCCAGCGCCGACTCCCGCGTCTCACAGGTCACCATGCAGTGAACTGTACAGTCGGCGCTGACCTATCCACAACGGACACACCCGGAAACGAAAAGGGTCCTCCGGCTCCGAGGGGGAGGGAGAGCCGAAGGACCCCGTTAGTGTTAGCACATCGCCAAGCCGCTGTACACAGCTGCATACACGATCGTGTGACCACCTTGACGGATTCCGAACGCCGCGAAGGCCTCCCCGGCCGGCTCACCGCCGACGGGGAAGGCCTTCGCGGTTCCTGGCGGGAGGCTCAGGAAGCTCGGCGCAGCAACGACTTCCGCGGCGCGGTGGCGCAGCCGCAGCCGCCGCCGACGCCGACGCCCTGGCAGTCGACGATCAGGGCGTGGCGCACGCGGTCACCGTCCGCACAGGCCGGTTCGGTGCACTCGGCGAATCCGCCTTCCGGGTGGACGACCAGCGTGCCGTGGCAGTGGTCGATCCCGGCGTCACAGGAAGCACACTCCATGTCCGCACCGCCTTTCCGCGCTCGTGCACCCCAAGGTAGGACCGGGGAGCGCGCGGGCGCGGGAGCCGGGCGGCGTGTCGGCACAACCACCCGTCCGAGCGCACTCAGGCGGACTTGGGCGCCCGCTTCCGGGTGGCCGGCTTCTTCTTCGCCGGCTCCTCGTCCTCATCGGACGCTGCGGGAGCTTCGGATTCTTCGGACGCTGCAGCGGCCTCCGAAGAGGACTGCCGGGACTTCTTCGCGGCGTCCACACTGGCCTGCAGCGCGGCCATCAGGTCGACGACCTCGGCCTTGGCGGTGACGGCGGCGGGCTTGGTCGTCTCGTCCCCCGCGACCTTGGCCTCGATCATCTCCTCGAGGGCCTCGCGGTAGTGGTCGTGGTACTTCTCCGGCTCGAACACCGGCTCGGCCAGCGAATCGATCAGCGACCCGGCCATGGTGACCTCCTGCGGCCGGATCTGCGGCGGGTCGTCGCGCAGGAACGGGAAGTCGGGCTCGCGGACCTCGTCCGGCCACAGCATCGTGGTCATCACCAGCACGTCGGCGTGCACGCGCAGCACCGCCATGCTCTCCCGCTGCCGGACCGCGACCTTCGCGATGGCCACCTGGCTCGACTTGTGCAGCGCGTCCCGCAGCACGACGTACGGCTTCACCGCGTTCTTCTGCGGCTCCAGGTAGTAGGTCCGGTCGTACTGGATCGGGTCGATCGACTCCAGCGGCACGAACTCCAGCACGTCGATCGTGCGCTGGGTGGCCAGCGGCAGCTCGGCCATCTCGGCGTCGGTGATCACCACCATCTCGCCGTCGGGCAGCTCGTAGCCCTTGGCGATCTCGGCGTACGGCACTTCCTGGCCGTCGATCGTGCAGAACCGCTTGTACTGGATGCGGCCGCCGTCGGCTTCGTGCACCTGGCGCAGGGAGACGTTCTTGTTCTCGGTGGCCGCGTACATCTGGATCGGGATGCTGACCAGCCCGAACGACACCGAGCCCTTCCACATCGCCCGCATGCCACGCACCTCCGCTGAACCACGCTGTCGTCTTCACGCAACGTGACCACGGTAGCCGGAATCGACCCGGGGCGACAGTCTGATCTAGACCACTGCCAGGTACTTCTCCCAGAGCGCCGGGTCCATGAACCAGTGCTGGAAGTCCGCCGGGTCGGTGAATCCGTTGGCGAACCGCCGCGCGACCGCGGGGTTCTGGCCCGCGACCCCGAGGATCTGGAGCACGTGCGGGGGCGGCGGCAGGAGGAGCGCGTTGGTCCATTCGGTCACGTGCCGGGCGTACTCCCAGTAGCGCTCGAACGTCGCTTCCATCCAGGCCGCGTCGAACGGCCGGTCGCCGTGGGAGACGATCGCGTCGAGGTAGGTCGCCGCGCAGTGGCTCGCGTTGTTCGAGCCCTGCCCGGTGATCGGGTCGTTCGCCACGACGACGTCGGCCATGCCCAGCACGATCGCCCCGCCGGGCAAGGTGCCGACCGGGTGCCGGACCACCGGCGGGTAGCCGCCCGCGAGCGTCGCCTTCGAGTCGGTCAGCTCGGCGTCGCGGCAGCGCTCGTACTCCCACGGCACGAACTGCCGCATCAGGTCGAGCACGCGCCGGAAGTGCTCGTCCGGGCCCGGGTGGTCGTCGAAGCAGTCCAGCGGCCCGCCGGGCACGCCCTCGAAGAAGAGGATGTCGCAGTTCCCGCTCAGCGTGTACGCCGGGATCATGAACAGCTCCCCGACGCCGGGGACGATGTTGAACCGGACGCCCATCTTGTCCGGGTGCTCCGGCCGCCGGCCCACGCCGTGGGCGTAGACCAGCGACAGCGCGCGCATCGGCCGCGTGTACGGCGAGCGCTCGGGCACCCGGTCGAACAGCTGGACCAGCTCGCCCTTGCCGGCCGAGATGACCACCAGGTCGTAGAGCCGGGCCAGCGCGTCCAGCTCGGACGTCATCACGCCGTGGATGACGAGCTTGCCGCCGCGGTCCTCGAACAGCTCGAGCCAGCCGGCCATCTTGACCCGCTGGTCCACCGACTGCGCGGGGTGGTCGAGCTCGGCGAACCAGTCGAGCGCGCGGCCGCCGTCGGGCGCGGCCACCGAGACGCCGAGGCCTTCGACGTTGACCGTCTCGGCCTCCCACAGGTTGATCCCGAGGTCGCGTTCGTGCTGCAGGGCGTCGTGGAACATGCACTGCGTCGACATCACCCGCCCGTTCCGGATCTCCTCCGGCGTCCGCGCGGACATCACGGTGACGTCGTAGTCCTTCGCCTGCAACCCGAGGGCCAGCTGCAGGCCGGACTGCCCGGCGCCCACGACCAGGACCTTGCGCATGGAGCTCGTTCTCCTTCTCAGGCGTGCGGCGCGGCGCTGCCGGCGAGCTCGCGGCCCGCCGGGCCGGAGAGCACCGCCAGCGACAGCGTGTGGCCGACCAGTTCGGTCAGGGTGGCGATGGTGGACGCGCGGTCGCGGGCGTCGCAGGTGACCAGCGGGACGGCCGGGTCGAGCGCGAGGGCGTCGCGCACCTCGTCGAGGTCGTGCACCGGCTTGCCCTCGAACTGGTTGACCGCCACCACGAACGGCAGCTCCGAGTCGTTCTCGAAGTAGTTGATCGCCGCGAACGACTCGTCGATCCGGCTGGTGTCGACCAGCACGACCGCGCCCAGCGCGCCGCGGCTCAGGTCGTCCCAGAGGAACCAGAACCGCGCCTGCCCCGGCGTGCCGAACAGGTAGAGCAGCAGGTCCGGGCGCAACGTGATCCGCCCGAAGTCCATCGCCACCGTGGTGGTCGACTTGTTGCCCGGCGGCAGGTCGTCGACGCCTTCCCCGGCCTCGGTCATCCACGCTTCGTTGCTCATCGGCGGCACTTCCGACACCGCACCGACGAAGGTGGTCTTGCCGACACCGAAGCCCCCGGCGACGACGATCTTCGCGGAGATCGTCAGCAGATCGCCCTCAGGCGGGGAGCCGCTTGAGCCCATCAAGGATCCTCTCGAGCACGTTGGTGTCGTGGTGGTAGGCGTGCGCGGTGGGGTGGACGAACACCGCCCCCTGGGAGGCGAGGTCGCCGAGCAGCACCCGCACCACACCCAGCGGCAGGTCCAGCCCGACCGACAGCTCGGCGACCGAGCAGCGCACCCGGGCGCGTTCGTAGAGCGAACGCGACTCGGGCATCAGCGTGTCGCTCAGCGCCGGGTCGTACCGCGGCACCGAGATCAGCGTCTCCACCAGCAACTGGTGGCGCGTGCCGGTGCGGCCGCCGGTGAGCGCGTACGCGCGGATCCGGCGGTGCCGGCGGGGCAGTGTGGTGTCCTTTTCGGACACGGGCATCACATCCTCGGGCACGGGCGTCACATCCGGGGCCGGCGCGCGGTCAGCACCTGCCGCAGCTCCGCGCGCACCTCGGGGGTGAGCGCGTGGCCGGCGTTGGTGATGAACTGGGTCATCTCGTAGGCGACCACCTTCATGTCCGCCTCGCCCGAGGTCAGCACCGCGAGCCCGGCACCGGATCCGATGCCCATGAACAGGAAGTAGCCGTGGGTGAGCCGGATGATGATCTGCTCGCAGGCGCCCTTCCCGAACAGCGCGGCGCTGTTGCCCGCCAGGGAGAGCAGGCCGCTGGCGATCGCCGCGAGCTGTTCGGCTTCGGCCTCGCCGACCGAGTCCGACGCGGTGAGCGGGAAGCCGTCCACGCTCATGATCAGCGCGTGGCTGACGCCGTGCACCTTGCGCACGAAGTCGTCGAGCAGCCAGGCGAAGTTCGCCGTGGCCGAGTGGGGCGCGCTCACCGGGCGGTTCCTCCGGGCGTCTCGTCGTGCCGGGTGCGGTTCTCCGCCAGCGCGGCCTGCTCGCCGTCGGCGAACGCGCCGAGGTCGGCGAGCAGCCGCTCGTGCCCGGCCGCGTCCTCGGCGGGCGCTGGTGGGGGTGGCGGTGGTTCCGGCGCGGCCCCGCGGATGCTGCCGGGCACCCGGCGCGGCAGGCCGTTCGCCGTGATCCCGCCGACCGTGCCCTCGACCGGGCGGGGCCGCGGGCTGGGCTTGCGGGCCGTGAGCGGCTCCGGCGACTCGCGGGGGAAGGTCCCGGCGCGGCGGCGCGGCAACCCGCCGACGGTGGCCGGCTCGGGCCCGGCGCCGGTCTTGACCGGCTCGACCGTGACGGTGCGCGTCCCCGACCACGCGTGCTCGGCGAGCTCGGTGACGACGCCGGTGGGCAGCAGCACGGTGGCGACCGTGCCGTGCGGGCTGCGGCGGTCGAGCCGCACGGTGACGCCGTGGCGGGCGGCCAGGCGGGCGACCACGGCCAGGCCCATGTGCCGCGCCGAGGCGTCGTCGAGGTCGCCGCCCGCGGCCAGCCGCGCGTTGAGGTCGCCGATCCGGTCGGCGGGGATGCCGATGCCCTCGTCCTCGATCCGGACGAGCACGCTGCCCTGCTCGGTCAGGTGCGCGCTCACGTGCACCGGCGAGCTCGGCGAGGACTGGTTGGCGGCGTTGTCGAACAGCTCCGCCAGCACCCGGCCCAGGTCTTCGGCGGCGAAGCCGACGACGCCGAGGTTGACCACGCGGCCGATGGTGATCCGCGCGTAGTGGTTGATCGACGACATCGCCTCGCGCATCAGGTCGAGCACCGAGGTCGCGCGGGCGGCGTCGCCGGCGGTGTCCTGCCCGGCGAGCACGCGCAGGTTCTCGGCGTTGCGCCGCAGCCGCGTGGCGAGGTGGTCGAGCTGGTAGAGCTCGGCGAGGCGGTGGTGGTCCTCCTCCCCCGCCTCCAGCTCCTCCAGCCGCGCGAGGAGCTGGTCGAGGAGGTTGAGGTCACGCAGGGCGACGCTGGCGCAGATCTCGGCCAGCACGCCTTCGCCGGACGGCGCATCTTCGCCGGACGGCGCGGCCACCGGCTCCGGCCGGGTCAGCTCCACGAACGCCGGGCCGGCCGGCGGCGCGTACCCGGGGTGCTTCGGGGGCGCGGTGAGGAACTGCGCGGCGGCGACCCGCGAGCGGTCCAGCAGGACGCGTGATCGATCCAGGAGTTCCCGGGCCCGGCTCGCCATGTGGTCCCACTTCTTCCTTGAACGTGTGTGTTTTCTGGGAAATGCGTGTGCTGCGCCGACCCCCGGGCGGCGATGCGGGACATGCAAGCAGAAAGGTTCGTGGGATGTCCACAGCCGGTCCCCGCGCGATCGCCGTGCGTGATCATGATTTCGGAGCGTCGCCGCTGGTGAGCGCAGTGGATTAGGCCATTCGGTTCAATTTTGCAAATTGCGGGTCGCAACGGAGCGCACACGGCCGCCGAACCCGCAGTCCAGGCAGGCCCTGACCCCGAAACCGCAGGTCGTGCCCGATTCGTCCCAAACTTGCGTGCCACGCAAAAATTTGCGGGGCACGCAAGTTTTTCGCTACACTCTGCACATGCCGCCGGAAGAACCACCGAAGCTGACCCTGCGCGAGCGGAAGAAGCGCGAAGCCCGCCGGGCGCTCGCGCAGGCCGCCCTGCGGCTGACGCTCGAGCGGGGGCTGGAGAACGTCCGGGTGGAGGACATCGCCACCGAGGTGGGTGTCTCGCCCCGCACATTCAACAACTATTTCTCCAGCAAGGAGCAGGCGGTCTGCTCGGTCGTCGTCGACCGGCACGAGGGGATGCGCGAAGCCCTGCTCGCCCGGCCCGAGGGCGAGCCGCTCTGGACCTCCGTCAAGCAGGCGGTGCTGGAGCAATATTCGCGTGATGGCGAGCCGGATCGCGCGTATGTTGCGCGTATCCGGGAGCTGATGGGCCGGCTCATGCTGCGGGGCGAGTTCCTGAACGCCCACGCGGCGGTCGAGCGGGTCCTCGCCGAAACGATCGCGAAACGGGTGGGCGGTGTGGACCACCTGCTGTGCCGGCTGATGGCGTCCTCGGTGGAAAGTGCCGTCCGCGTCGCCTTCGTGAACTGGTTCACCGAAGGCGAACCGCTCCTGCCGACGCTGGAGCGGCTGCTGGACGAACTCGCCGCCGGGATGCCGACCCTGACCGGCGGCACCGAACGGAAACCCGAACCGACCACCACCACTCCACTGGGGGAATCGTTGTGCTAGTCAAGCTCCTCCGCAGCCACCTGCGCCCATACCGGGGCACGCTGTGGGTGATCGTCGCACTGCAGCTGGTGCAGACGATCGCCATGCTCTACCTGCCGACGCTGAACGCCGACATCGTCGACAACGGCCTGATCAAGGGCGACATGGGCTACATCCTGCGGGTCGGCGCCATGATGCTCGCCGTCACGCTGGCCCAGATCGTCGGCTCGATCGGTGCGGTCTACTTCGGCGCCCGCACGGCGATGGCGATCGGCCGGGACATCCGCGCCGGGGTCTTCCACCGGGTGCAGGACTTCTCGGCCCGCGAGGTCGGCCAGTTCGGCACGCCGTCGCTGATCACCCGCACCACCAACGACGTCCAGCAGGTCCAG
This sequence comes from Amycolatopsis sp. NPDC003861, assembly GCF_053605405.1. Taxonomy (NCBI): domain Bacteria; kingdom Bacillati; phylum Actinomycetota; class Actinomycetes; order Pseudonocardiales; family Pseudonocardiaceae; genus Amycolatopsis; species Amycolatopsis sp. NPDC003861. The sequence continues at coordinate 9,455 of NZ_JBSGJD010000012.1, read as the reverse complement.
ATGCTGGTGCTGATGACGCTGACGCTGATGGTGTCCGCGCCGATCATGTGCGTCGGCGGCATCATCCTGGCGCTGAACCTCGACGTGCCGCTCTCGTCGCTGCTGCTGGTCATCGTGCCGGTGCTCGCGGTCTCGGTCGGGCTGATCATCGCGAAGATGCGGCCCGCGTTCCGGCTGATGCAGGTGCGCATCGACCGGATCAACCAGATCCTGCGCGAGCAGATCATGGGCATCCGGGTGATCCGGGCGTTCGTGCGCGACAAGCATGAACGGCAGCGCTTCGACGTCGCCAACGACGAGCTGCTCACCGTGTCGCTGCGGGTCGGGCGGCTGATGGCGCTGATGTTCCCGATCGTGATGCTGGTGATGAACGTGTCCAGCGTCGCGGTGCTGTGGTTCGGCGGCCAGCGGATCGACTCCGGCAGCATGCAGATCGGCGCCATGACGGCGTTCCTGTCCTACCTGCTGCAGATCCTGATGGCCGTCATGATGGCCACGTTCATGTTCATGATGGTGCCGCGCGCGGAGGTCAGCGCCGAGCGGATCAGCGAGGTGCTCGGCACCGAGTCGAGCGTCCGGCCGCCGGTGTCGCCGATCCGCCCGGGCGCGGTGCACGGTCACCTGGAGCTGTCCGGGGTCGAATTCCGCTACCCCGGCGCGGAAAAGCCGGTGCTGTGCGACATTTCGCTGATCGGGCGGCCGGGTGAGACCACCGCCGTGATCGGCTCGACCGGCACCGGCAAGACGACGCTGCTCAACCTGATCCCCCGGCTGATGGACGCCACCGCCGGCACGGTGAAGGTCGACGGCGTCGACGTGCGCGACCTCGACCCGGCGGTGCTCGCCCGCGCGGTCGGGCTCGTGCCGCAGAAGCCGTACCTGTTCGCCGGCACGGTGGCGAGCAACCTGCGCTACGGCAACCCGGACGCGACCGACGAAGAGCTGTGGCACGCGCTGGAAGTGGCCCAGGGCAAGGAGTTCGTCGAAGCGATGGCCGAAGGTCTCGACGCGCCGATCGCCCAGGGCGGCACGAACGTCTCGGGCGGCCAGCGCCAGCGCCTCGCGATCGCGCGGATGCTGGTGCACAAGCCGGAGATCTACCTGTTCGACGACTCGTTCTCGGCGCTCGACTACGCGACCGACGCGGCCCTGCGCCGCGCGCTGGTGTCGGAGACGAAGGACGCGACGGTGGTCATCGTCGCGCAGCGGGTGAGCACGATCCGCAACGCGGACCGGATCATCGTCCTCGACGAAGGCCGCGTCGTCGGCACCGGCACCCACCACGAACTCATGGACGGCAACGAAACCTACCGGGAGATCGTGCTGTCCCAGCTGACCGAGCAGGAGGCGGCGTGAGCACGACGGAAACGCCGAAAGCCGCCGTCACCGACGCCGGCGAACGGCCCACCGCCCAACGGCACAAGAACACCGGTGGCGCCGCCGGGCCCGGTGCCCGCTGGATGGGCGGCGGCGCGCCGGCGGAGAAGGCGCTCGACTTCAAGGGTTCCCTGAAACGGCTGCTGCAGCTGCTGCGACCGCAGCGGGTGGCGCTGATCGGTGTCCTCGTGCTCGGCGCGGCGAGCGTCACGCTGACCGTGATCGGGCCGAAGATCCTCGGCCAGGCCACCGACGCCATCCTCGCCGGCGTGCTCGGCAAGCAGGTGCCGCCGGGGGTCACGAAGGAGCAGATCGTCGCCGGCCTGCGGGCCCGCGGCGACGGCACGCTCGCCGACATCTACAGCCGGGTCGACCTCGTGCCGGGGGTCGGCATCGACTTCGACAAGGTCGGCCGGATCCTGCTGGTCGTGCTGGCGCTGTTCGTCATCTCGTCGTTCTTCGGCCTGATCCAGGCCCGGCTGACGACGACGCTGGTGCAGCAGGCGGTGTACCGGTTGCGCCAGGAGGTCGAGGACAAGTTCGCGCGCCTGCCGCTGAAGTACTTCGACCGCCAGCCGCGCGGTGAGGTGCTGTCCCGCGTCACCAACGACATCGACAACCTGGCGCAGTCGCTGCAACAGACGCTGTCGCAGATCGTGTCGTCGCTGCTGACGGTGATCGGCGTGCTGATCATGATGTTCCTGATCTCGCCGCTGCTGGCGCTGATCGCGCTGCTGACCGTGCCGCTGTCGGCGGTCGTGGCCGCGAAGGTCGGGAAACGGGCGCAGCCGAACTTCATCAAGCAGTGGTCGACGACGGGCAAGCTCAACGCCCACGTCGAGGAGATGTACACCGGGCACTCGCTGGTCAAGGTGTTCGGCCGCCGCGAGGAGTCCGCGGCGATCTTCGACAAGCAGAACGAGACGCTGTACCAGGCGAGCTTCAAGGCGCAGTTCATCTCCGGGATGATCCAGCCGGCGATGATGTTCATCGGCAACCTGAGCTACGTGCTGGTCGCGGTGATCGGCGCGCTGCGCGTCGCGTCGGGCAGCCTCACGCTGGGCGAGGTGCAGGCGTTCATCCAGTACTCGCGCCAGTTCAGCCAGCCGGTGACGCAGATCGCCAGCATGGCGAACCTGCTGCAGTCCGGGGTGGCGTCGGCCGAGCGGGTGTTCGCGCTGCTCGACGCCGAGGAGCAGGCGCCCGAGCCCGCGTCGCCGGAACGGCCGGCGGTGATCCGGGGCCGCGTGGAGTTCCAGGACGTCTCGTTCCGCTACCTGCCGGAGAAGCCGCTGATCGAGAACCTCTCGCTGTCCGTCGAGCCCGGTCAGACGGTGGCGATCGTCGGCCCGACGGGTGCGGGCAAGACGACGCTGGTCAACCTGCTGATGCGGTTCTACGAGCTGGACGGCGGGCGGATCACCCTCGACGGCGTCGACATCGCGAAGATGAACCGCGAGGAGCTGCGCGACCAGACCGGCATGGTGCTGCAGGACGCGTGGCTGTTCGGCGGCACGATCGCGGAGAACATCGCCTACGGCGCGGACGACCCGAGCCGCGAGGAGATCGTCGAAGCGGCGAAGGCGACGCACGTGGACCGGTTCGTCCGCACCTTGCCGGACGGGTACGAAACGGTGCTCGACGACGAGGGCGGCACGGTCAGCGCGGGCGAGAAGCAGCTGATCACGGTGGCCCGGGCGTTCCTGGCCAAGCCGGTGATCCTCATCCTCGACGAGGCGACCAGCTCGGTCGACACCCGCACCGAGGTGCTCATCCAGCGGGCGATGAACTCGCTGCGCACCGGCCGCACGAGCTTCGTCATCGCCCACCGCCTCTCGACGATCCGCGACGCGGACGTGATCCTGGTGATGGAGCACGGCCAGATCGTCGAGCAGGGCGACCACGAAACACTGCTGCACAGCGGCGGCGCGTACGCGCGGCTGTACGCGGCCCAGTTCGCCGAAGCGATGGCGGAGACGGACTGAGTGCGGATGGCTCATCCCCGGCGTCCGGCGCCGGGGGTGAGCCATCGGCGACTGGTCACCGCTGCCGCCAGGCGGTGACGTCGGGGACCGGGGCGGTTCGACGCGCCCTGCGCCGGCCGGGCCCGCGACCACCGGAGCCCCGCCCACCCCGGTACCCTGGAAGCCTTCGAGCGGAAGGGGTACTGGGGCGGCCATGGCCGACAAACTCGAGGAATACCGCCGCAAGCGCGCCCGCGAGCGCACTCCCGAACCGTGGCCCGAAGGCTCGCCCGTTGCCGGTGGGAACGACTTGTTCGTCATCCAGGAGCACCACGCCTCGCGGCTGCACTGGGACTTCCGGCTGGAGCGCGACGGCGTGCTCGTGTCGTGGGCGGTGCCGAAGGGTCTTCCCCGCTCCCCCGGCGTCACGCGCCTGGCCGTGCACACCGAAGACCACCCCATGGAGTACCTCGACTTCGAAGGCGAGATCCCGGCCGGCGAGTACGGGGGCGGGTGGATGGCCATCTGGGACACCGGCCGCTACGAAACGCTGCACTGGAACGACCACAAGGTCGAGGTCGTCTTCCACGGCGGGAAGGCGAACGGCAAGTACCTGTTCCTCAACCGGCACAACCCCGAGGACGAAGGCGACTGGACCCTGCGCCGCCTCGATCCGGCCGAAGACGGGCACGAGGACTCCCCCGAATTCCTCGAACCCATGGCCGCCGTGCCGGGCGAGCTGCCGGCCGAAGACGACGACTGGGCCTACGAGTTCGACTGGGGTGGCGCCCGGACGATGCTGTGCGTGTCCGGCGGCCGCATCGCCGCGCACGACGAGACCGGTGCCGACGTCATCGGGCGCTGGCCCGAGCTGCACAAGCTCGGCGAAACCCTCGGCTCGACGGAGGTGCTGCTCGACGGCGAGATGGTCGTGGTCCGCGACGGCCGGCCGGATCCCGCGGGGCTCGCCCGCCGCAGCCGGGCCGACGGGGCCGACGCCAAGCGGATGGCCAAGCACTGCCCCGCCTTCTTCTTCGCCTACGACCTGCTGCACTACGACGGCCGGGCGACGCTGGAGCTGCCCTATCTCGAACGGCGGGACATGCTCGCCGATCTCGGTCTGTCCGGCGGGGCCTGGCAGGTGCCGCGGTACTTCCGCGGCGGCGGCGAAGCCGTGCTGGCGGCCGCGCGCGAACACGGCCTCGGCGGGATCTACGCGAAACGTGCCGGCGGCGACTACCGGCCCGGCAAGGCCGACGGCGACTGGCTCCGGATCACCACGTGAAGACGGCCTCCCCGGCGGAATCCGGGGAGGCCGTCCGTGTCCGGAACTCAGTGCGTCCGCTGCTCCGGCACCACCTGGACCGGGCTGCTCTGCTTGCGCAGCAGCGCCACGGCCAGCACGAGGCCCACGGCCGCGAAGATCACGCACGCCACGAAGCCCTGCGTGAAGCCCTCCAGGATCGCCGCCGGGTTCGTGGCCGCCTGCGCCATGTGCGCGGCGATCACCGTGGAGACGATCGCGACGCCGATCGCGCCGCCGATCTGGAAGGCCGCCGTGTTGAAGCCGGACGCGATGCCCGCGTCGCGCTTGGCGATGCCGTTCAGGGCCGCCGCCGCGAGGGCGACCGGGCCGCCGCCGAGGCCCAGGCCGAACAGGAGCAGGGCCGGGAAGACGTCGGCCCAGTAGCTGCCGGTCGGCGAGATCCCGGTCAGCAGGTAGGAACCGATGCCGAGCAGCACCACGGCGGCGACCGAGACGATGCGGATGCCGATGCGGTTGAGCAGGGCCTGCGCGAGGTAGGCACCGGCCACCGCCGCGATCGGCATCGCCGACTGGCTGAGGCCGAACTCGAGCGCGGTGTAGTGCAGCACGCCCAGCGAGAACTGGGAGATCGCCATCGACATGCCGAACGCGAGCGCCGCGACGATCGCCGTCACGACGTTGCCGCCGACCAGCGCCGGCGACCGGAACAGCCGCAGCGGCACCAGCGGCGCCGCCGACCGCTTCTCGATCACCAGCGTCAGCGCGACCAGCACCAGGAAGACCACGCCCAGGCCGAGCGTGTGGAAGCTGACCCAGCCCTTCGCGGGCGCCTCGACCAGGATGTAGACCAGCAGGCCCAGCGCGGCTGTGCTGACGACCGCGCCGGCGAGGTCGAACGTCCGCTGCTTGCCCGCGTCCTTGCTCTCCCGCAGCAGCACCGGGCTCAGCACCAGCATGAGCAGCGCGACCGGGACGTTGACGAAGAAGATGGACTGCCAGCCCAGCCAGTCGATGAGCGTGCCGCCGAGCAGCAGGCCGACGGTCGCGCCGATGGAGGCGATCCCGGACCACGCGGCGAACGCCTTGTTGCGCTCGCGGCCTTCGGGAAAGGTGTTGGTCAGGATGGACAACGCGGTCGGCGCCATCAGCGCGGCCGAGACGCCGTGCAGGGCCCGGGCCACCAGCAGGACCTCGGCGTTCCAGGCGAACCCGGACAGCAGGGACACCAGCAGGAACAACGCGGTGCCGGCGATGAACACCTTCCGCCGGCCGAGCAGGTCGGCCGCGCGGCCGCCCAGCAGCAGCAACCCGCCGAAGGTGAGCAGGTTGGCCGAGAGGGCCCACTGCGCCGCGACGGGCGAGAGCTTGAGGTCCGCCGAGATCGACGGCAGGCCCATGATGACGATCTGCGCGTCGAGGATCACCATGAAGTTGGCCGTGCAGAGCAGGATGAGGGCTTTCCAGCGGCGCGAGTCGAGACCCGACGCCACCGATGCGGGCGCTGCCTGGGCGACGTTCACTGCACTCTCCTTCGAGCGGAGAGGGCATTTTCTCCGCGGTCCGTAGGCGTGCGTCGACCGTACGGATCCGGCGGTCCGCGCCCTTCCTCCCGATTGCACAGCGGTTTCTCCCCGCGTGCGAACTCCGCGCGGGCACGTCCCTTCGAAGCGGGCTCAGTTCTTCCGGGCGAGCACCGCGATCCCGGCCACCACGACCACCAGTCCGGCCACGACGTTGCCGACCAGGGCGCCCGCCGACGGCGGGGTCTCCCCGCTGTGCCGGAGCAGCCACGGCGAACCGGCGGCCCACGCGCCGAGGACCGGGATGACCCAGCCGATCAGCGCGAGCCTGCGGGTGGCCGTGCGGGCGATCGCCAGCGCGATCAGGACCAGGCCGACCAGGGTGTCGCTCAGCGCCAGCACGCCCGCGCCGCCGAAGCCGGTCAGCCACGGGGCCAGGACCAGGTAGAGCCCGGCGAGCAGGACCACTCCGGCGGCCGCGCCGAGCACCGCCGTGCGGTGCCGGGGCGCCCGGGTTCGGGGGGATGTCATCTCCTCACCTCCACCCGGAGAGGTACCCGCTCGTCGCAGCCGGTAACCGGGGCCTGCCCGCGGCAGGCCCCGGTCCGGTCAGCAGCCGCAGGTGTAGTACGTGATGTCCCAGTGGTTGCCCTCGTCGCAGTAGAGGTTGCCGGAGGCCGCCTTCCACTGCGGGTAGCCGTCGCCGCGCAGGCCGGCGTAGCCGAAGCTGTTCTTGATGTAGGCGTCGATGCAGCTGTTGTGCGAGATGTCCACCTTGTAGCCGTTCCAGTGGCTGTAGGTGCCGGACGCGTGCCCGGTCTCGGTGCCCCCGGTGATGTTGACGGCGCAGCCGCTGGCCCGCTTCAGCGTGATGACCCCGCTGACCGTGCTCTGGTTGATCTGCTCGTACGACGTGCACGTCGAGTTGTTGCGGTTGGTGCAGCCGCCGCTCGACGAGTGCGTGACACCGGCGGCGGACAGCTGCGACGCGGCCTGCGCCTGGGTGAGCTTGGTGACCTGCTCGGTCGCCTGGGCGGTGCCGATGGTGGCGAACACCGCCGTCGCGGCGGACGCGGCCAGCCCCAGTGCCACCCGCGCCAGCATCCGTTGTCCCGGCATGACCTGTCTCCCTACCGTGCGATGATCCGGACGGGGGTGAGCCAAATCGGGCCGGCCATAACTTCGCCAAACTCCCGGTGCCGCGCGCCGGGCCGGGACGCCGTCAGGTCCTGATCTTCGCCAAGACTTCACGAGTCCGGTCGCGATCCGGGGAAGTGCTGGTGACGGCGGTGATTTCGTGCAGCGCCCGCAGCTCCCACAGCGGGAACCCGAGCTCCCGGAACAGCCCGGCCGAGGAGCGCAGCAACCGTTCCGCTTCGCCGCTGTCGCCGGCTTCGGCGTGCGTCCGTCCGAGGCTGAGCAGCGCATACCCGGCGCCGCGGCGGTCGCGCAGTTCCCGGAAGACGTCCAGCGCGAGCAGCAGGTGCCGGCGCGCGCCCGCCGGATCGCCCGCGCGCCGGCGGGCCTCGGCGAGGCTGCGGTGGGTGTAGGCGGCGGCGTGCCGGTGCCCGATCTGCTCGAACAGCGCCAGCGAGCGCGTCAGGAACCGCTGTCCGTCGGCGACTTCCCCGGCGTCGGTGTGCAGGTCGCCGAGGCTGCGCAGGACGTGGGCCTCCCAGTGCCGCTCGCGGGTGCGGACGGCGCCGCCGAGCGCACCGGTGAGCAGGTCGGCCGCCTGATCCCGGCCGCCGTGGCGGCGCAGGACGTCGGCGTAGCGCTTGGCGGCGTGGTCGTGCCCGCGCCCGTCGTCGCACTCCCGGGCGAGCAGCATGCTCACCTCGAAGCTCTCGACCGCGCGCCGGACGTCCCCGACGTCCTCGGCCAGGGAACCCAGCTGCGCGGCCGCCGCCGCCTGCCCGCGGCGGTCCCCGCACTCGCGCAGCAGCCCCAGCGCCTCCCGCAGCTCGGCCTCGGCGGCCCGCGGGTCACCGCCGTCGAGGTGGACGTCGGCGAGCGCGGCCAGCACCACGCCGGTGCCGTGCGGGTCGTCGAGGGCGCGGTAGCGCTGCTCGGCCATGACGAAGTAGGCCTGGGCCCGGTGCCAGTGGCCGTGCTGCCAGTGCACCGCGCCGAGGTTGTGGAGCTTTTCGGCCTCCGCGCGCGGGTCGCGGCGGCGGCGGGCCGCGGCCAGGCCGAGCACCGAGACCGCGCGGGCGGCGTGGCCGAGCCACGGGGTGCCGGCCAGCGCGGTGCAGGCGTCGGCGAGCCGTTCGGTCAGCTCGGGCGGGCCGTGCGCGCCCGCCAGCCGGACGGCGGCGGCGAGCAGGCCGGTCTCCTCGGCCGCCCAGGCCGCCGGGTCGGCCGCGATCCGCCGGGCGATCACCGGGTCCGGCTTCGGCAGCCCGGGTGCTCGACGGCCACGCGCGTGTTCGGCGTGCGCCAGCGCGGCTTCGCACGCCTGGCGCAGCGCGGTTTCGTCGGCCGGGGTCTCGGCCAGTACCAGCCGCACGAACGGGGGCACCGCCCACCGCGGCCCGGCCGGTTCCAGCAGGTGCGTGGCGGCCAGGTCGTCGAGGCGGTCGCGGGTTTCGCCGAGCGGCCGGTCGAGCAGCGCCGCGGCGCACCAGTCCGGGACGGCGACGCCGAAGGCGGCGAGCAGCCGCAGCAGCGACACCTCGGCGGCGGGCCGTTCGCGCAGCGCCGACGTCACCGCGGCGCGGACGCCGAGGTCGCCGGCGGTCAGCTCGTCGAGCCGGCGGCGGTCGTCGGAGAGCCGCGCGGCGAGGTCGCCGACGCACTGGTTCGGCCGCGTCGCGAGCTTGACGCCGGCGATCCGGACGGCGAGGGCGAGCCCGGCGCAGTGGCCGAGAACCCGTTGTGCCGCTTCGGGTTCCGCCCGGAGACGGTCCTCCCCCGCGATCGCCGCCAGCAGCGCCCAGGCGTCCTCTGTGGACAGTGGTGGGACCGGGATCGCCCGTGCCCCGCACAGTCCCGGCAGTTCGCGGCGGGTGGTGACCAGCGTGGCGCAGCCGGGCCCGCTCGGCAGCAGGGCGCGCACCTGGGCCTCCGACACGGCGTCCTCGAACAGCACGAGCAGCCGGCGGTCGGCGGTGTAGCCGCGCCACAGCCCGGCCAGCCCGCCGCGGTCGGCGAGTTCGGCCGGGGTCGCGCCGAGCCGGCGCAGGAAGCCCGTCAGGACGGCCGCCGGTTCCGCCGGAGTCCCGTCCGGGGCGCGCAGTGACGCGGTCAGCTGGCCGTCGGGGAACCGGCGGCGGGCCCGCCAGGCGGCCTGGACCGCCAGCGCGGACTTGCCCGCCCCGGCGGCGC
>NZ_JBSGJD010000011.1:0-75836 GCF_053605405.1 Amycolatopsis sp. NPDC003861 | reverse complement strand
CTGCTCAAACCCGTCCGTCAGCTGATCGAATCGGTCAACGACACCCTCAAAGGCCAGCTCGACCTCGAACTGCACGGCGGCCGCACCATCGACGGCGTGACCGCCCGCATAGCCCAACGCGTACTCGCCCTGACCGCCGCCATCTGGCACAACCGCGCCACCGGCCAACCTGTCACCCGATCACTGATCGCCTACGACCACTGATCACTTAGGACTTACTCGTCTAGGACGTCATGCGCTGAGACAGACCCAGGATGTCGGGGTCTGGCGAGCGCCCGGGGTGCGGCGCAAACGGACCCGCCGCCCGCCAGTCTTCACCCACGAGTCCCACAGAAAGTAATCATCCAGCTGCGAACGGTGGCAGTGCTCGCCGAGCGCCCCAAAAAGCTGCGAAAACCTCGGCCGACCACCGCTCAGAGGTGCCGAACCCTCCGATCTGCGATGCCTCAGGACCAGCACCATGGCCAGCGTACCATGGTGTGCCATCAGGTCTGCCAAAGTGACATACCACTGACGTTCCATACTGGCACCTGGCAGACCACCAATGAGGAACGCGGACGGTTGGTGGTGCTGGTCGTCAGGCCTATTGTTGCCGCATGTCCACGACATCGTTCCTCGACCCATTCGAGGGCATTGAAGATGCGCCGGAACCCACTCCGGCCGAGACGCGAACCGCCCTCCTACAGCAGGCCCGGCGCGGCTACGTCCCCCTCCGCAAGGAGTTCGTCCAGAAGCGTCGAGGGGAGCACGATGAACCCCGAGGATCGGTCCTGGGGGCCATCGTCCACAACCGGCAGCAACGAGGACTGGATGCGTTCCTGCTGATGCACGCCCTCTACCCAGTGACCCGCGAAGACCCCCTAAACGTCAAGACCTGGGCACGGATCCTGTCCGTCGGGAACCGGTGCACCCCGAACGCCACCAGCAAGACTTTCTCGGTCCTCGAGGAAATGAACTTGCTGGCCCGGGAGCAGGATGGACGCCGAACCCTCATCAGACCGCTCAACGAGACCGGCGATGGAACCCCCTGGGTTCGCGCCGGCGAAGACTCCGAGGAGGACGGGCCCGGCTTCTTTGTCGTCCCCCACGAATACTGGACTAGCGGCCTGAGCGAGAAGCTCACCTTGCCCGGCAAAGCGATGTTCCTGGTCCTCCTCCACGACACTCAGACCCCGACCACCCCCACCTTCAGCGTCGCCCTGGAGCGGATGGCCAAGTGGTACGGGATCAGCGAGCGCACCGCGGAGCGCGGCTACCGCGAGCTCGACCAGGCGGGAGTACTCATTCAACGCCCTGTGAAGGTTCTCGACCACCGCCACCCTGCCGGACGGCGCACCGTTCACCACCGGGCACTCAGCTCGCCATTCGGTACCCGGGACCGCCAACGCCTGCAGCGCAAGACGCGCAAAGCGGTGAAGAAGAAGGCCGAGAACGTGTCGAAGGCCGGAGGTGCCCAGTGACCGGCACAACGGGCGACGCCTCGCGTGACGACCAGCCTCAACCCCCGGAACCGACGAATCAGACCACGGCCGGCGCCTTCACGGGCACCGCGTTGGCCGCGATCGTGGTGGCCGTGCTGCAGTTCTTTCAACCCACGATCGCTGGCGACTCGTGGACCCCGTGGATCCGGGCCGCGCTGGCGGTGGCCGTGCTGACCTTCGCAATCGTCGCCGTTGTCTTGGTCGCGAAGCTGGTGTGACCGCCCCCTCGGTTCCCTGCCACGGGCGAAATTCGTGGCTCAACCAAGGATCGTCTCGCTTCGGGATACGGTCACGCCGCGGCCTCGCGCCAACAGGCTGAAGTCAGCACCAACTTCAATGCTGCCGCAGCTTCGGATGTGACCTTCGCGGCGACGCGACGTGGGGCGGACTGAGGTGAACGGCATTCGGGGTGGGGATTGCTACTGGTAGTCGCCTTCTACTGTCCATCGCGGATTCGAGGCGACGTCGGCCCTGAGCAGTAACGCGACGTCGTCGTCGGTTCCTTCCACCACCTGGACCGGCATGATCGGCGTCGTGCTCCGGCTAGGTGAAACGGCTCGAACCGGCCATGGCCCGGCCGACGCGAGGACCCGGCGCGGAGGCCCATCGCCGATCGCGATCGTGGCCGGCGAGTGGGTGAGTTCGCCCCGCTCGTTACAGCGGGCAACGTCGCCTGCTGCGTCGAGCACGGTCACCGATGCCGGGCAGTACGGCACGAGCGCCGGTGACGGGGCGGGCAGGCGTCCTGGCCACGGCCGGTCCTCGAGCGTGTTGCCTCGGGGTTCGCCCCACGGGACGAGCCGGACGCGCTCGGCCGGTCCGCGGCCGCCGTCCAGCAGCGGGGTGCACACCGCCTCTGGCCCGAGCAGGCCCTGGATCCGGACGAGCGCCCGGCCGGCGCGCTCGGCAGCGTCGGCGTCCTGCCCCATCGACCCGACCTGCAGCTGCAGCGCGTTCCCGCCCACGACCTCCTCAGGGGCGAGGGTCAGCCGCACGATGCCGGCGCTGGGGCGGTCGCCGTCGCGGACGGTGAGCCAACCCTCGCACTGCCACTGGACCCGGTCAGCAGTGGCGCGGGCGGTCAGCGGCTCGGCGCATCGCCACACCCGCACCCGCTCCTCACCGGCCTCGGTGAGCGCGGTGATCGTCAGCCGGGTGCAGGCGATCCCGTGCTGGGCGAGTCCGGCGAAGAACCGCTCACCGAGGGTCTTCGCGACGAACGCGGCCTCGTCGACCCGCTCCAGCGGATGCTCGAAGGTCTCGGTGACCGCCAGGTCCGGTGGGAACGCGCGGAACACCGGCGGCCGCTGTGCGAGGCCTCGGGCGAGCCGGTGCGCGGTGATCGCGTCCCGCGGAAACCTGCCAGCGATCTCGCGTTCGGTGAGGGCGGCGAAGGCGCGAGCGTGCGCAGGCCCAGCCGCTGCAGCAGCCCGACCAGCTCGCCCCGCTCCTCGCCCGGCTGGTCCAGGTCGGCGACCGGCAAGGGAGTCAGGAAGCCGGCTGCCCCTCCAGGCGGGACGAAGATCGCACGGCGGGCGGCGAGGGTCGCGGCGAAGAGCCCGTCGGCGATACCGACCTGGCACTCGACGCCGGCGTGGGCTTCGACCTCGGTGACCAGCAGCTCGGCGAGGGCTTCTTGGCCGCCGAAGTACCCGGCTGCACCAGCGACCGGGACGGCGACGATTCCGGGCCGGACGACCTCGATCCCGACCGCATGCCGCTCGACGGCGGCGGCGACGGGTTCGAACAGTCTCGCGTCTCGGTCCGGGTCGTGCTGGTGCACCACCAGCTCCGGGCACCGGGACTGGGCATCCCGGCGGCGCAAACCGCGCCCGATCCCGCTGCGGCGCGCGGCCGCGGAGCAGGTGACAACGCGGTTGGTGGAGAACACCGCGGCCGGAGCCAGAGGCGGCGTCCCCGCGGCGGCGCCGGCAGCGACGACCGGCCAGTCCGGGCACCACAGCACCAGCAACCGGACCGCGTCGCCGCTCATCCGGCCACCTCGGTCAGCCGCTGACCGGGGCGCGGCTCGCCACTGGCGACAGTGCCGCTCGGCCCGGGTAGCAGCAGCGCGGCGGTCCGTGGGCGCGCCGCGGCGCCGCGCCCGCGGCTGGTCGCCACAAGCTCGCGGGAATGCAGGTAGCCGGATTCGTCGGCGGTGATGCCGTGCCACCGACGATGGGACACGGACAGTTCGAGGTCGGCGCCGGGCCACGGGCTGGTGCTGAGCAGGACCGCGCCGCGGTTGCGGACCCGTCCAGCCAGCCGGCGCGCTAGCTGCGGCTGCACGCCGTGGGGTGCGACGGGGCCGAGCACGACCAGGTCGAAGCCGTCGATCAAGGCCGAGAGGACGGCGGCGAGTTCAGCGCCCGGGTCGGGGATCAAGGCGAGCTGGTCGAGCTTGACGCCGAGTTCCGCGGCAGCAGCAACACCGAGGTCAGGCATGCCGGTGACGGCAGCCCACGATCCGGCTTGAGTCGCCTCGGCGAGCAGAGCGAGGACCAGCGCCGCCGACCTGGTGACCGCGATGGTGGTCCCGCGGCGCAGCCCACCTGCCGGCAGCAGACCAGCCAGCGCGGGGGAGACCGGGATCGTCCGGCCGGGCGCTTCGGGAGTTGCCGGGCTGGGGGCAGTCAGCTGGGCGGCACTGCGGACGCCGGGAATCGCGGTGAGCCCAGTCACCGCCTCGGCTTGCGCCACGCTGCACCTCCAGCACCACGAACACGTACCGGAGACACCCGCGTGGGGAGCCGCAGGCGAACCCAGAACCTCGATTAGAACCTATGTTCGAATGATGAGAGGTCGTCGCTGCGCTGTCAAGCTGGCACGGTCGCATCGTTCACAGCATCGTGGGGTGAAACATGAGGACCTGATCCAGGCCGGTGGAAGTCGGTTGCGAGATGGTCCGCCGGCGATCAGATCCGTAAGCGGGCGCGGCTGGCTCCGCCCGCCACTGGGCTCGGCTAGGTTTGGTGCGGTGAGCCTCGAAGCCTCGGCCATCGTGCTGACCACCGCGGTGATGAAGGCCGCCGCGAAGATTTGGCTCGGCGACCGCACGATCGCCGCCGACACCTCGGCCAAGGTGTTCGACCTGCTGGAGAAGCAGGTCGCCGGCCTCAACGACCGCCGCAAACTGAAGCTGTTGTTCACCAACCTCGAGGACCGCGTTGCCGACCGGCTCCTGCCCTTTCTCGACGTCGAGTTCCGCGGACTGCCGGACAACGAACGCGCGGCGGCAGTGGACGCGGCGCGCGCGACGTTTGACCGCGCCGCGCTGACCGACGACGACCTGTTCGCCACCGACCTGGACGCAGGCTTTCTCTACCGCTACCTGCGCCGTATGGTGCCCGGTGTCCCACGAGAGTTCCTGCTCTCGACCGACGCTACCGAGCTGTACCACCGGGTCGTACGGGAGTGCTGCGCGTATCTCGTCCAGGTGACCACCACGCTGCCCAAGTTCCAGCCAGGCGCCCTGGTTCAGGTCCTGCGGCGGGAGACGGAGATCCTCGAGACGGTCCGGAACGTGCTGGAGGCCATGCCGGAGCGTCGTCGCCCGGACGACTTCGCCGCGGATTTCCGCAGGCAAGTCGTGGCGGCGCTGGACCGGATGGAGCTATTCGGCGCGGATCTCACCGGCCCCACCCGCATGTACCGGTTGTCGGTCGCGTACCTCAGCTTGAGCGTCAGCGCAGACCATGACGGCATGCCCGTCGACCGCATCGAACACGTCCTGCCGCACACGTCCCGCATTTTCCTGCGCGGTGAAGCCGGTTCCGGCAAGACAACCGTGCTGCAGTGGCTGGCCGTGCAATGCGCGAGCCGGCAACTGCAGAATGTCGACGGCTGGGCAGATCTGGAGCCGTTCCTGCTGCGGTTGCGGCGGTTCGCCCGCTCGGAACTGCCCACACCGGAACGCTTTCTCGACGAGGTCGGCCGGCACATCGCCGATGAGATGCCGTCCGGCTGGGTACAGCAGCGTCTGCGTAGCGGTAAGGCTGTTGTCCTGGTGGACGGGATCGACGAACTGCCTCCCGAACGCCGGTCGGAGGTCCGGGCTTGGCTGAGCGAGCTGATCACCGCGTTCCCGCTAGCCCGGTACGTCGTCACGACCCGGCCGGCGGCGGTCGAGCCCGACTGGCTGGCCGCCGAGGCATTCACCGAGGTGTCGCTGCAGCCGATGACCCCCCGCGATGTCCGGACGTTCGTCGCACGCTGGCACGCCGCGATGCCGAACAACGACGCCGTTGTTGACCGTCGTGACGATCTGATCGCGGCCATCGGCACGCGGTCCGCGTTGCGGCGCCTGGCCGAGACCCCGTTGCTGTGCGCGTTGCTCTGCGCCCTGCATCACTCAGGCAATGGGCTCCTACCGGACAACCGTATGGAGTTGTACGACGTCGCACTACGCATGTTGCTGGACAGTCGCGATGTTGAACGGCGAATTGAGATCGACACCATGCTTTCCCTGACCGAGAAGCGGGTACTGCTGGGCCATCTCGCGTACTGGATGGTCCGCAACGGCTACACGGACGCCCCGGCGGAAGACGCCGAGGCGAGGCTCGCGGCAAAGCTTCCCTCAATAGAACAAAGGAATGCGGGATCATCTCAAGTCTTCAGGTATCTGCTCGTCCGCAGCGGTGTACTCCGCGAACCGGTGCCCGGCCGAATCGACTTCGTACACCGAACGTTCGGCGACTACCTCGCGGCGAAAGCAGCCGTCGAAGAGGATGACATTGGCGCGCTGATAGAGAATGCGCATCGAGACGACTGGCGCGACGTAGTGGTCATGGCAGCGGGGCACGCCCACCCGAAGCAACGGGTGAAGCTGATCCGCGGACTCTTGGATCCAGCCCCGCAGACTGATCCCGACAGGCTCAAACGCTCCCTGGTCGCACTTGCATGCTTGGAGACCTCCCCGGAGCTGCCGCCTGATCTGCGCGAGCTGGTCCAGTTCCGCACAAGGCCGTTCGTCCCGCCGCGTACGTTCAGGATGGCCGGATCCCTGGCTGCGGCGGGCGAATTCGTGCTTGACCTCCTCGCCGGCCCAGTCCCAGAGGACCCTGAGGCCGCGGCGGCAACCGTACGCGCGGCCGGTCTGATCGGCGGTCCCGCTGCGCTGGAGCTCTTGACGGGCTACGGCGGGCAGGCCAACCCCATGGTGGTGGAAGAACTCGTGAAAGCGCGAGAAAGGTTCGACCCCGCGGAGTTCGCAGCGCGCGTGCTCGCCGACAGCCCGCTCAACGACGGGTCGCTGGTCGTGTCCGACCCCACGGAGCTCGCCGGCTTGGAGCACCTCCGCTTTCTTCGCGCGCTCCACTGCAACTTCGTAGATCGCTATGGGTCGCTTGCGTTCGTCCGGCATCTGCCCCAGCTGCGTGTTCTGAAAGTGGCGGATCCGGCAGGGTTTGACCTGCCGTCATTGAACGACACCCCGCTGAGACACGTCGCCCTGTACAAGTCCCCCTTGCCGAATGACGCGGAGTCGGTCGACCTCGCGCCGCTCGTCAGAGTTCCGGGCCTGCGCCTGGTGACCGCGGAAGTCGAGACGCACGGCTGGGCGCAGCTGGTCGACCTCCCTGAGCTGCAGGGACTGGAACTCGGTGATGTCGTCGACCCAGCCCAGCTAGCGGAGCTGGCCCCGCTGCGTGGACGGCTACGACGGCTTGGACTGTATGACGTGGACGGCCTGCATGACCTTTCGCCGTTATCGTTTTTGGATGTCCCTGAAAGCTTGTCCTTCGAGAGCTGTGACGACCTGCGCGACATCTCCCAGATCACCCGGTGGTCGGGAACGTTGACCAGTCTGCAGGTGGAGGGCTGCCCGATCGGGGACTGGGCGCCGCTGGCGCAACTGACCGGCCTGAGAGAACTCCGCGTCGACGCCACGCCGCCGATGGACCTGAGTGCGGTGTCTGGGCTGCGCTGCCTCCGGCAGCTTTGGCTCGAGCAACCGGAGTATGTCGACCTCGCGCCGCTGGCCGGACAGACGGATCTCACGGTGGTGGTCGGCAAGAATACGAAGTTGTCCGGCGAGGGCTCTCTGGGCCCGGGCTGCAAGCTCAGGCGGATCTGACCGGCCAACGGTGTGACAGGTCTGCATGTGGAGGTGGACAGCCGAAGGACACCGCGCCGCCTACCCGCTTGGGGCTTGGTGTCACGGACACGGGACAGGCACTATTGGTTGGGTGCAATCACGTGAGTTTCGGGTGCGGTTGCCGCTTGACGTGCCGCCAGCACGGTACGCGGCAATCGTGCACGCAGTCGCCGGAGTTCTCGACGCTGCCAGCGTAGTCGCCGCGTCCTCGATCGTCGTGGATCATGTTGCCTGCGATACGGAGCTGAATGCTGCATTCGACCAGTTCAGTGCCGCGTATCCGTGGAGCGATCGCTGATCAGACTCGGCAGCGGTACTGCGTCCTTCGCTCGATGCCTAGGCGAAGGCTGTGCGAGCCAGGGGACCGGTTCGACGGTGAGGTTGGTGGTGTCATTGACATACTCGAACTCCTCGCGGTCGCGACTACTGGCCGGCAACCGGACCGGATCGGCCACTGCGGTCCAGGTCTCGCCGAGCAGCTGATCGCCAAAAGCCTCCGGCGGCTTGGGCGCGGGCGACGTCGCTGGAGTCAGTCCACGACCAGCCACCGCGCCGGTTGGCCACCGATCCGCTGAACAGCCGCTGCGGCCGGTGGGACGCCGACACGGCGGCCGTCCTCGGTGAAGCTGGCGGCAGCGAACAGGACCCGCCACCGGTTACGACGAAGAATGCGGTCCAGGTACTCGGGCGTTCGCCCATACGAGCCCCAAGACCCGGCACGGCACACGTCGATGTCGATGACCAGGCAAGGCCGGTGCAGCGCGTCGAGCAGGGCAGGGCCGTCGTCGGTCGCTACCCGGAACAGCGCGTGAGCTCTTCCGTGCGCAGGACGGCGCGGCGGTCGATCAGTGCGCTAGTCCCTTACACGAGCCCGACGCACTGTATCCCCTGGTGGCGTCCTCCGGCTCTCCAGCAGTCGGGAAGAACTCGTCTCCACGCACGTCGGTGAGATCTGCAACTGACGCTGCCTGACAAGGTCGCAGAACATGAACACCCGTTTGGGGGATGCCAGGCCACGTCCCGAGACGTCGGCTCGTCGCATGCGTCGACGACTTTCTGCAGCTGAGTTGGGGTGGTGCCCTGAACACATGTGCCGTCGGCTGGTCGCGGCAGCCGGGAGCCCCCGCAGCGGCAGACCCGGATCCGATGCCGTTGGGGGACAAGGTGACAGTCCAGGTCGAAAACCGGCGGCTGACCATCTCCGACCTCACCAAGTCCTCTACTCGCAGGCCGGATTCACCAAGGGCGAAGTGATCAACTACTACTCACCAATCGGCCCGGTCCTGCTGCCACACCTGGTCGGTCGGTCCGTCACCTTCATCCGGTTCCCCGACGGCGTCGGCGAGGACAAGCAGCAGTTCTTCGAGAAAAACGTTCCCAACGGCGCCCCGGACTGGCTGCCCACCGTCGCGCTGCCGAGCACCGGCTCCCGCTCCGGCCGAGGCGAAGGCACCATCACCTACGCGCTGCTGAAGGAGCTGCCGGCGTTGGTGTGGGCGGCGAACATGGCCGCTCTCGAGCTGCACGTCCCACAGTGGAAGATCGACCCAGCCGGCGGGCCGCGCCCACCGGACCGGCTGGTGTTCGACCTCGACCCCGGGCCGGGAACCACGATCGTGGACTGCTGCCGGGTGGCCGAACGACTCCGCGACGTCCTCGTCGCCGACGGGCTCACCTCGTACGCGAAGACGTCGGGTGCCAAGGGAATGCAGCTGTACTGCGGCATCGGAACCGACGACCCGGCGGCCCCGTCGGCCTACGCCAAGCGGCTGGCGCAGCGGCTGGCCCGGGAGACGCCGGAGTCGGTGACGGCGGTGATGGCGAAGGCCCAGCGCACCGGCCGGGTGTTCATCGACTGGAGCCAGAACAATCCGGCCAAGACGACGGTGGCCCCGTACTCATTGCGCGGCCGCGACCACCCGACGGCGTCGACGCCGGTGACGTGGGATGAGGTCGAGGACTGCTCCCACGTCGCCCAGCTCACCTTCACTGCCGATGACGTCCTCGATCGCGTTCAGCGGCTCGGCGACCTGCTCGCCGGGCTCGACGAGACCAGCGCTTCGCTGCCCGCGCGGTGACGTGGTTTCGCCCGCACGGCGGATCTGCGGCGACGGGAGGGCTCGGCGGCAGACGGGGGGCGTTCTGCCGCCGAGCCAAACTGCCTGTGATCGGGACGGTCGGGGGGGGCGTGCCGGACCGATCACCTCAGCGCCAGGGAAAGAGGACCGCCCCAGGCCGAAATGACGCTCCAGACATGAGATCACCGAAATGGGCGAACGGCGGGTGTCCGGACCCAGCAGGGCGCGGCCCTCGAAGTCTGCTCAGCGCGCAGCCAACCGCCCGGGGTAGCGGTATCGCGTCCGTCAGACGGTAATCGCACTCTCCGCTGTGGCCGGTTGCTTTCTCACTGGGCCTGGGCGGTGACGGTCCGGTCGCGGCCGCGATCTTTGGCGCGGTAGACGGCGTCGTCGACGGCCCGCAGCAGGTCGGTGAGGTTGCCGCCGTGGTCGGGGAACACGGCAGCCCCGATCGAGGTAGTCAGGGTGATCACCGCCGGGTCGCCGGTGCGGCGGTCGGTGCCATCCACGGTGACCCCGGCGACGGTCGCACGGATCCGCTCGGCGACCGTGGTCAGCGCGGCGGGGTCGAGTCCGGGCAGCAGGACGACGAACTCTTCGCCGCCCCAGCGGCCAACCAAATCCCGGCCGTGGCCGCGGACGCAGCCGCGGAGCGCGTCGGCCACGGCGCGCAGCACGGCGTCGCCGGCGAGGTGCCCGAACCGGTCGTTGATCTGCTTGAAGTGGTCCAGGTCCAGCAGAAGCAGCCCGACGTGGTCGCCGAGGCGGCGGGCGCGGTCCAGTTCGCGTTCGGCGACCTCGTGCCACCAGGTGGGGTCGGCGAGCTGGGTGCGCCGGTCGGTGCGGGCGGCGTGCTGGAACTGGGGCAGCAGCAGCCCGAGGTGCAGGCCGATGACGAGGACCAGGACGAACACCAGTGTCCAGGGCCGGGTGGTCGCGACGAGGGCGTAGACGTAGCCGAGGCCGATGGCGGCGGCGATGATCAGCTGGTCGCTGGCCGGGCCGAGTGCCCGGTGGGCGGGCTGGTCGCGGTTGTCCATGATGATGGCGATGACGACCAGGCCGTAGTTGACCAGCCGGTAGATCGCTCCGGCTAGCACGATCGCGGCGACGCCGCGCGGACCGTCCAGCACGGCGATGTAGGGCGCCGCGGCGGCCGGGTAGAAGGCCGAGAGCACCAGTGTCGCACCGGCCACGCCCAGCACCACCGTGGAGGCGGAGAAGACCTTGCGGTGGACCGGGGCGCGGCGGGCGAAGACGCGGAACCACTCGTAGGTGAAGGTGACGGCGATGAGGATGGCCTGCAGCGGCGGAGGCAGCAGGAGCAGCCCGGCGATGTACCAGGTGGACTGCAGGTGGGTGTAGGGCGTGCCTTCGGGCAGCTCCCGGATCCGCTCCAGGCCTTGGGTGAGTTCCAGGTGCGCGATCGCGCAGGCCAGCAGCAACCCCAGCCACGCCCAGTCGGCGCCGGTCACCGAGGTGGCAGCCGTGGTCGCGGCCACGACCACCACAGTCAGGCCGACGATGCCACCGACGTAGGCGACCAGGCCGCGGGGGAGGGCGAGGAAGGCACGCAGCGGGGATTCTCGATCGCGTGACGATGCCTGGCCCACGACGTCCTGCCCTCCCTCCCCGGAACAGAATGTTCACTGTAACCGGATGGCGACGCTCGGTCGTGCGTCATCCGGGTGACCACATCCGGGCCGTCGTGCCCTCGTCACCAGGAGGTACATCGTGATCATCACCCGCACCCAAGCCCAGCCGACCCGTCGCCCGCGCCCCGGCCGCCCCACCGAATGGAACCGCTGAGCACCCCGTTCGTCGGCGCCGCGGCCGCGCTCCCTCGAGGTCGCGGCGCCGACGGAGACTGTCTGAGGGCACCAGCCCGGCTGGGAGCAAGACAGATCCGCTCCCGGAGCGTCTGCTGGCCGATGGCCAGTAACGCCGACCCGGCGAGAGACGTCTTCTCGTGAGCGGCGACATTGCGCCGCGAACGGGCCCGGTGGCAAGGACTCTTCCCGCTTTGCCACCGGACCCGGGAACCGCAGATCCCAACGAGCGCCGCGACGGCGGCCGCGCAGACCGCCGGGGCATGGTCTCAGTGTTGGCCGTCGTTCAGGACCGCGTGCCGGCCGGACCCGCGACCATGGCCCGCTCCGCTGGCCATAATGGGCGGGGTGAGCGAGCCGATCCCGCTTCTCCCGGTCACCCGGGTCGACCCGGTCCAGTTTCGCCGCGGCGCAACATCGACTGTTCACCGGGATGCGGCTGCACATCGGCCGCTCCGACATCGCCCACCAGGTCGCCTGGGTGCCCTGGATCAACAGCCTCACCCTGCCCGCGCCCGCCTGCCATCAAGGCTGGTCCGGGCTCGGCGCCGGCGGCGAGATCACCCCCACCCACCATGCAGTCAGCTGCCGCATGTGCCTGCGACTGGCCGGCGAACCCGACGATCCAGCTCAGCACGCCCTGTTCGCCCTGCCCGAGCCGGATGCCCTCGGTCTGTCTTGATCTGCCGCGACTGCGGCCCTGGTCATCGGCGCTGACCAGCACGCCGTGCAGTGCTGTAGGCGATAGGTCTCGTACAGCGCGCGGCGCAGACCGGGGCCCAGCGATCCCGCCGGAGCACCAGGAGGCGCCGTTCCTTCGCGCTGGGGTGAACCTCGTCGAGGTTTGCGGTCGAGCCAGCGCCGCGGGCTACCCACGGCTGACCGCGCTTCACTAGCTGCCATCAGCGCGAGAGCCCAGATCGCAATCGCATGCGATTGAGAGCCGAGGGCCCGCATCAGGCGGTTGCAAGGACATCGCCAACGTCGCGGTGCCATGATCGTAAACAACTCGAAACTGCAAGACGCGAAGGCTTTTTGCTGGCTCGCCGCTGGGTGAGAGCGCCTCAACGAGACGGCCAAAGGGCGATTTACTGGGCGCTGCGGCGGCGTCGAGGTCGTCGAGCCATGTTTTGACTGCTCGGTACACCTGATCTTCCCTAACCGAGATCGAGTAGGGATGCGTCGGTAGATTGGTGGACCCTCGCTGTATGCAGCGGTAGTAGCGGTGCGGGCCTGTTGTTGAGCACACCATCTTCCGGTCGCAGGCGGCGCATCGGATGAGTCCTTGGAACAGGTACGTGTGGCGTGTGCGGCGCCCGTGGCGTTCGACCCTGCTTCGTCCAGTGAGGGTCTTCGCCCGTCGGATGAGCTGGACCTGGGTGAACTGCTGGACTGTGATGATCGGTGCGTGTGCCGGCATGCGGGAGCGGACGACGCGGTCGGGTGGTGCTCGCCGGAAGCGGACGGTGTGGCCGGCTGATACGTCATCGGGGTCGAGGAGGACTTCTGTTTTGGTCCAACGACCGAAGACGGCATAGCCGGTGTATCGGGGGTTTTCGAGGATCGAGCGGATGGTGCTGCCGAGCCAGCCGTCGCCGCGGCGGTGCGGGTTTTGTTCGGGGTGGCGGGCGGAGGGGCAGGGGATGTGGTCGTGGTTGAGTCCTGTGGCGATGGCGTGGTCGCCGAGGCCGCGGAGGTACTCGGCGAAGATGCGGCGCACGACGTCGGCTGCTTCGTCGTCGATGTGGAGAATGCGGAGTTGGAGGCCGTCGGCGGCTTTGCGAGGGTGGGGGTGTGGTCCGCCGTCGACGACGACGTAGCCGTAAGGTGCTCGTCCTCCTTCGTGGCGGCCTTCGCTGATGACTTGGGCGTCCATGGAGGCGCGGACGCGGGCTTGGACGTGTTGGCGTTCGGATTCGCTGATGCCGCCGAGGAGGCTCATCAGCATGGTGTGGGAGGGGTTGCGGGGCTGGTAGCAGCCGCCGAGTTCAGGAACCCACAACTGGACGTTGTAGGCGGCCAAGCGAGGTGCAGTGAGGGAGAATTGGTTGCCGAACCAGCACCGGGTGCCTTCGCCGACGACGACCGCCGTCCACCGGCGCGTCGTGGCCCTGAGCTCGTCCAGGAGGCGACCGGCCTCCGGACGGCGGTGCCAGGGGACCGAGCGGGACTGGCCGATGTCGAAGTACTCCTCGACGACCTGGCCGCCGAGCGGCTCCACAAACCGGCACGCGTTGCGCAACTGCCAGCTACGAGATGTGGCTGGGTCTTGTTGGTCCTCGGTCGAGCACCTGCCGTAGAAGGCGAACGATTGCGCGTTCGTCTCGGTAGTTGAGGCTGGCGCGCTTCCCCATAGGGCGTCGAGCTCAGCCCAGGGATCAGCCGGGGCGTCCACGACGTCGCCTTCGGACTTGAGCAGCTATGACTTTGCCCGCCATAGTCATCAGGGTCGGTGATGCGAGATCTGCTGGCCAGGGAGGTACCTCGTTCGAGGCGGTAAGCGGTCGAGCGGCCACGTTTTCTGTCAATGTCAGCGCTGAGTTCAACTCTGTTTGCCGATCGCCGCCGGCACGTGGAAGCGCTGGATCAGAGGCCGGAGCGACGCGGGATGCGTGACGTCGTGGTTGATGTGCTGGGCAAGCCGTTTGATCTGTCCGAGGATCTCGTTGGTACTCGCGGTGAGGTTGAGGTGTCGTACGTGGATTCTGGTGGCGGCGAGGGGCAGGTTGTGGATGCTGCCGGTCGGTGGGCCGTCGGCGTAGATGAGGGTTGCGTCGGGTAGTCCGGTGGCGGTGGCGTAGGCGAGGGTTTGGTAGAGATGCTGGGCGTCTCCGGCGCCGGCATCCATGCGGTATTTGAGTTCGCCGACAAACCGGCACCGGCTGTTGACCCACATGCTCAGGTCGGGCTGGACGTGCAGTTTCCGCTGGTCGTCCAGATGCAGCGCTGGGGCGTGCTTGCCGGCGGGGAATTCGTGTTCGGTGAGGCCGAGGGCGCGTCGGGTGGCGGTGCGGACGAACTTCTCGAAGACGTCGTGCATCGTGACCACGAGACCGGGAGCCGCTATGTGGCCGGCGCCGAGGTCGGCCTTTGTATCGGTGAGGATGAGCCGGGCGAGTTCGACGGCTGGCCGGTAGTGCTCGTTGAGCCGGGTCCATCGCACCTCAGGTAGGTGGCTGTGACGCAGTGGGGGAGCGGTGATGCCTTCGAAGAGGCGTCGCAAGCGCACCAGGGAACGCTGAGTCCTGGTGCTGTGCGTCCGGACCTCGGTCAGCTTCTCGACGGCTGCGGCCAGGAGCTGGTTTTCGAGGATGTCCTCGTCATGGGACTGGTAGGACACCGCGAGCGGCAAGTCGCGGCCGGGGGAGCGGCGTAGCTGCTGTGTGAAGTCGATGCGGCCACGGACGGTGTGGAGCCGGTCGTGGCGATCGCGGTAGCCGCGCAGGACGCCGGTTCGTGTAGCGCGGTCACACAGGTGGGTGAAGAGGGCGGCGACGGCTTCGGTCAGGGTGTCCTTCTCGTCAAGGACGGCGTCGTCGGTCCATGCGGGGTCGACGGCGTGGGCAATGAGGAACAAGACCCGGGAGACCGGCAGCTTCGGTGCCACGACGATCGAGGTGCCGTCGACCAGGACGGTGCCGACCCGGTCGGCGGCACGCACGTCATAGAGGCCGTCGCCCGTGTCCGAGCGGGTGACGGTGCATAGGAACCTCTCCCTGAGGGCGCTGACTTCGGCCTGGGTGAGGGGTTGGTTCTTGACCTGCTTGTATTCACGGAAGCTGAGTGTCTTCATCGGGGCTGCCGGTCACCTCCGCCCGCAACTGGGCCAAGGACAGTTCCGCGAGCATGCCTTCGCGTCCGTGGAAGTGGTCGCGCAGGGTGGGCAGCACCGCGTGCTCCCAGACCAGTTCGAGCCAGCTGTCGTCGATGGCGGTGGGGCGGAAGAAGTGGCTCGGGCCGATCGCAGCGTCCGGGTCGTTGATCTTCTCGTTGGCTTTGGCCACCGCGTCGGCGAGCCACTCGAAGCCCGGCTGTCGCTTGTTGAGGTACTTGCGGAGCACGCCGGCGACCGGGTCGGTGTGCGGGGTGAAGTCTACGAAGTAGAAGCGCCGGCGCAGGGCGCTGTCGAGCAGGGCGATCGACCGGTCGGCAGTGTTCATCGTCGCGATCAGGGACAGGTTCGGCGGCAGCTGAACCGGCTGCTGCCGGTAGAGCAGCTGGACTGATTCGTGGCGGTACTCGAGGAGGAAGTAGAGCTCCCCGAAGACCTGGGCGACGTTCGCTCGGTTCAGCTCATCGATGACGAGCACGTACTGGTTGTCCGGGTGCGCGGCGGCCTCTTCCGCGATGCGCAGCAGCGGTCCTTTGGTGAGGTCGAACCCGCTGCCGTCCTGCCGTGGCCGGTAGCCGTCGACGAAGTCTTCGTAGGAGTAGGTCGGGTGGAACTGCACCAGTCGCACCCGGTCAGCGGACTTCGCGATCCATTCCGCCAGCTTGCGGGCGATGTAGGTCTTGCCGGTCCCGGGTGAGCCTTGGAAGATCACCTGCCTCTTCTCGTCGAGCAGTTGGATCACGCGCTCGAGGAACGGCTCATCCAGATAGAGCTCGTCGGCCAGGTCCCTGAGGGACCGGTCATCGGCCTCGGGCGTGGCCCGGGCGGCCGTCGTGTTCTTGGGAATCTCTGTTGCCGGCTGTGCGGGCAGTGCTCCGCTGCCGCGGCGCCATCCTCGGAGGGCGTCGGCTTCGGCCTCGCTCCACTCGGCCGGCGGATCGTAGGTCATGAGTGCCCACAGCAGGGACTGCGCGTCGAGGCGATCGGCCAGGGGCTTGCCGTGCCGGCGGAAGGCGTCGATGACCTGGTCGAGGAAGACCAGAAAGACCTCGTAGCGTTCGCCCTCGGTCGCGGACGGCTCAGGCTTGGTGTGGCCGGTCAGCCGGTAGGCGAGTTCGGCCGGGGTGGCCCGCCACGGCGGGTAGGCGACCACGTCGACGGCACCGAGCAGCACGGAGGCGAGACTGAGCCGGGCTCCGCTGCCGGACACGGCTGTGGTCGGCAGCCGAGCGAGGAACCGGTCGATCGAGGCCGGCCCCGCATCGGTCCAGAGTTCACCGAGCGACTGCCAGGCGTCCTCGGCTTCATCGAGCCACGTGAAGAAGCTGTCGAGGACACGCCAGTCGACGAGATTCGACCGGCGCAGGACCTGCAGGTCGGCGTCGAGCCCGGACTTCCGGGCGGCGCTGAGCGCGGCCGCGCCGTCGAGCTTGTACTGCCGCTCGTCTGCCGCGAGATCGACGGACTCCCGGATTCGTTCACCCCATTGGACCAGCGCATCCCAGCGGCTGTTCTGCTTGCTCCAGTCCCACACGTACGGCGCCCGGTAGAAATTGACGAACTCGTCCGATTCCCAGCCACCGTTCGGCGCCAGGCTGTTCGCCACGGACGCGATCTGGAACGACGGATGCTCATCGCCTTTGGCGGCGAGTTCAGGCCATGTCTTGAGGATCTGCTGACGGTGGTCGCGGCTGACGACCGGCGCGAACACGTCAGGGAACAGCAGGTGCTCAAGTGAAAACCGCTGGATCGCCGCTCCGTTGTCCTGCAGCCCGTCCAGCAGCTCGACGAAGGCACGTGGCTCGGTCAACGTGTGACGCCGGTCGGCTTCGGGGAGCCGCTTGAGTGCCGCGACAGTTTCGATCAGGTATGCATACTGCCGCCATCGATAGTTGTTGTAGCCCTGGCCTGGATTGATCAACCCGGATTCCAGAGCCTGAGCCAGCTGATCAGGAAGCCCGCGGCGCTCCCCGACGAAGTCGAGCACGGTCCGCACCTGCTGGAGCTTCTTCGCCCCGCCGATCGTGCTGCTGCGGGCGATCAACAGGTGTACGTACAGCAGCTCAGCTGCCAGTTGCACTGCGTTCGGAGGCGCGCCCGCAAGCTGACCACGTAGCTTGCTGAGAAAAGTGCCTTCCCCCAGGTCTGGCTGCTGGACGAAGTCCCGCACCAGGATCTCGACGTTCCCCAGTGTGGAGACCTGGTTGTCGTTGAAAAGTCCCAGGTCACGGAGGAGACAGCGGTCTCGCCACAGCGCGGCCGCCGCGTAGACAGGTTGGGTCGAGGGGTACGGGAACCGTGTGCGGGTCATGGATGCATGACATCAGATCACGCTCGGCTGCGACACTGGTGACGTCACACACCTGCTTCCTGTATAACGACGTACACGATGTGGCGAGGGTCCGGATCATCCCGAGCTTAGGAACGTAAGTCGCGGCTCCCAAGCGCAAGACCCTGCGGGGCCTGTTGCCCAGCAGTCCCTTTACGACGCATTCGCCGATGTCTTCAGCTTCGCCCGGTTGATCCCCGAACTGCTCGCTGACGGCGTTAAATGGTCGCGCCGGCGGTATCGCTCTGGACGCTCTCGGGCGACGCCGCCTACATCGCCTCGGTCGTCCGGCAGATCGTGGTCCCGGTCGTCCTCGTCGGACATTTCCACGGTGGTGCGGTGATCACGATCGTCGGTGATGTCGAAGAAAATGGGAGGCCGCTGTTTACCTGGCCGACTATGCGCTCGAGGATGGTGAAAATCTTGGCGAACTGCAAGGCGGGTTCCCGAAATTTAATCTGATGCCGCTGGGTCCGATCTGCCGGCTACGCAGCCCGCGATCCGGTGAGAGTGCTGGGTCGTGCCATTTGTCCCTGATCAGCGACCTGGAGCTGGGATGGCCAGGGGAGTTGAGGGTGGCGGTCAGCGTGGAGTTATGGTGTTTGGCGGCCCGCGGGGGCTGGACGGAGAGATCGTGGTCTACAACGTAGCCGGGCAGATCGACTTCGGTTTCCTTCAAGGGCGCAGCAGCCGCCACGCGGGCCTACTACTCAACTCATGCGCAGCGGCTTGATCGTGAACAATTGGGTGCGCGGTGAACGCGCTTGGTTGGGTTTTGATCGTGCTGATCCACCGGCTCCGCATACAGAAATAGCCTGAACGTCGCGCTGAGGAATCTTTGCGAGCAGCTCGTGGAAGTCTGTGTCAGGAGCTTGCCTACGCGAGTGATGAGTTCGCGTAACGCGGCGTGAACCGCGAGCGACTGGCTGCGGGGAGAGGACGCCGGACGACCCCGCGGTGGATTGGTTGCCGGCGGCAGGACCATGACTGACAAGGGGAGTCAGGTGGAATCCAGACCGCTCGTCGTGTTGGGATGACGGCGTCCGCCGCGATTGGTGCACGTGGATGGTGGACCGCGTCGAGACGGCCGATTTCGTGGTTGTCATTGCCTCGCCGGCCTACCGAGCAGTGGGTGACGGCCTCGGGCTGGCCGACTGCCATCGCGGTGTGCAGACTGAAGCAGCTCTGTTGCGCGACCGCCTGCACGCAGACCGCCAACTGTGGACGAAACGTATTCTCCGGTCGTGCTGCCCGGTGTTCCCAGACTGGCTACCCGTCGTCGCGTGGCCCAGCACTGGCTCCCGCTCCGGTCGCGGCGACGGCACCGTCACCTACGCGCCGTAGGAGGAGCTGCCGGCGCCGGCGTGGGCGGCGAACATGGCCGCGCCCGAACTGCACATCTCGCAGTGGCAGATCGACTTCGCCGGTGCGAGGCAACCGCCGCACTGGCTGGTGTTCGACCTCGACCTCGGACCTGGGGCGTCGATCGTGGACAGCTGCCGGGTCTTGGAACAACTCCGCGGTCTGCTCGCCGCTGACAGACTCACCGGGTGCGCCGAGACCTCGGCCGGACGACTAGGTTGATTTGACGTGGCTGCTTAACCCGGTATCAGGTGCCCTTCGCAAGTCTGTGGTGTTTGCCTACCATCTTGGGCAGTTCGGACACTCGCGTTGCTGTTGGTCCCATCTGGGCAGAT
Source organism: Amycolatopsis sp. NPDC003861 (assembly GCF_053605405.1). Taxonomy (NCBI): domain Bacteria; kingdom Bacillati; phylum Actinomycetota; class Actinomycetes; order Pseudonocardiales; family Pseudonocardiaceae; genus Amycolatopsis; species Amycolatopsis sp. NPDC003861. The sequence goes on along the minus strand of NZ_JBSGJD010000011.1, from coordinate 56,496 downwards.
CGTGTTCGACCAGATCACATCCTTGATCGTCGCGCCCTTCAGATCTGAGTCTCTCAGGCTGGCGCCAGTGAGGTTCGCGCCGGTCAAGTTCGCGTTGCGTAAAGATGCTCCGTTGAGGTTAGTGTTCCGCAGGTCCGCATAAAGGAGTGATGGAATTGGCTGGTCGGGCTTCGCGGGATTGGCGGCCCAGGCGAACAGTATGATTCCTGCGGCCCCGACGAGGACGCCGAGTGCGATCTGCTGACGTAGCTTGCGGAAGCGTGCATCCAAGTCAACTGTGGCGCCGAGGTCTGACAGTTCGTCCATCAATCTGACGAGGTCCGAGAGGCCCTCACGGTCAGGCTCTGATTCGTCGTAGAGATCCTTGATCTCGGGGAGGGAACCATACTGGCCAAGGGATGATGGATGCTCGTGGAGATACCAGCCCACAGGGTTTCGTGCTCGGCTTCTCCACTTCTTGTATTTTGACTGCGAGGCAGTCTCGACTCTGTTCCATTCCGCAACAATGTCGTCAAAGGTCCAGCGTTTCCCGGAGAGGATGTCGACGACTCGCCACATCGCCCAAAGGATCGCGGCTAAGCCGGCTATGACACCGGCAACGGCAAAATAGAAGCGTGTCGAGTCTACTGGAAGAGATCCGATACTCGATAGTTGGCTTCCGGCGATTAGGACAACGCCAATGCCGCCGAGGCTAGCGATGAACCACTTCGCGGCGCTGCGAATTATCTCTCGCGCCGAAGAGAGTTGGGTCGTAGATTCCGCGTCTGGTGTTGATGCCATGACTAGCCACTAACCTATGTCGTTGTTGGGGTGGGCGGCAAAAACGGTAGGTCGCGGCTTTACTTTAATCTTGGGTTGCCGCTTCTTTGCTGGCTCGGCCTTTTTTGACGTTCTTGTAATCGCAGTTGATGTTGTTGCTGGGGATTTCATGTGGATCTTGGCGGAGTGAAGTGAGTGCCTTGCTTCGGTCAGCGCCTTGATGAGCGCCGCATTTCGCGTTCTCCTGGCTGCTGTCAGGGCTTCGTTGACGGCGACCTCGGCAGCGTCAAGCTTGTCCTGGAGGGAGCGGCCGCGCACTCTTGGCTTTCCTGGGGTAGTCATGGCATGTCACCGGCCCTCTCCTCGCCAGGTTGCTTCTGAGGTCTCCACTTGTTGTTTATGCAGGTCGCGAGAGCGTGAACTTGTGTTACCGCCGTGATCAACTTGAAACCTCTGGAGCTACGGGTTGAAATGCTGCGTGTTTGGTTAGGCGAGTCGTGGGCATGCTCCCGATCGGTGCGCCTGATGTTCGGACCTGTGGTCAAGGGATAGCTCCGAGGCGCCTTGTCCAGTCGCCACGTGGCGGGGATCAACGGCCCATGACCGCGGCTCGACCAAAGCGGTGAGCACGTGGAAGCGCTCCAGCAGCAGGTCTGCTGTATCCGGACGTGGTCGGCGAGGGCCTCGTCCGGTTCCATCTGCCCTGGCGCCGTCAGCACGCTGGGCGCGGGCGTACCGAACTACCGCGCTGCGAAGGCCGTAGGCGCGGTATTCTGTATCGTTGATCGTGGTGGCTCGACCGCCCGGGTGGACGAGCCGTGGGAATCCAACGCGCCCTGCTGGCCGGCTGAGCGCGTCGGCCATCGAGACCGAGGGCAAGAGGTCGGGATTGCCGTCGGCCTGCATAACGCCCTATTCAGGGGGCGGGTGGTCGGCGCGTACGTCGTCGTCGAAGATCGTGAGGTCTCGGACGCGTTCCCGGGCGGCAATGCGGTCCTGCATCGGCGGCTTGCGCTGCTGCCCCGTGACGTCCTGAGCGCCTGTTACTCGGCGCGGCGGCTCAGCTTACCGGCGGTCCGCGCCGCCAGCGAGCAGAACACTGCGGGCAGTGGCCGCTTGTCCTGGAGGCGGCGGGCCGCCACGATGCCGGCTTCCGCCACGCCGCTGATCGGGATCGTGCGCAGTCTCGGGCCCGGAGGAGCTTGTCGGTACGCCCAGGGGGCAGGGCAGATGGTGCCGTGCAACCCCACAGCCAGCATCAGCTCAGTGGCCGTGCAGGCCGGTTCCCCGACGAATCGCGGAGCCTCCTCGTTGCGGAGTTCACTCATCGTCCAGAACCGCCGGATGGGATCGGGGACCAGGGTGCCTATGTGCGGTAGCGGCTCGCTCAGGTAGTCCGCGACGCCGACCTCGTCGGCTTCCCAGAACGGATGCCTGCGCGACACCACCAGGCCCCGCGGCTCCGCCACCAGCGCCTCCCAGGTCAGCAACTCAGGATCCAGCGGCGGATACAGCAACGCCGCGTCCACCTCCCCGTCAAGCAGCGGCGTGACGTAGTCGGGCAGGCCGAGTTCGTGCAACGACAGCCGCACATGCGGGCACGCGGTCCTGAACGCGCTCACGATGGGCACGTGCAGTTCGTCCGGCAGCGGAGGACACACGCCGATCCGCAGGACCGTGCCTTCCGCCGCCATCCGCCGCACCTCGGACGCGGCATCGTCGATGGCTTCCTGGATGGCCCGGACCCGCCGGTAGAACACCTCTCCCACCGGCGACAGCCGGGTGCCCTCCGGACCGCGGTGGAACAGGGGGGCGCCGAGTTCGTGCTCGAGTTGCCGGACTTGCTGGCTCAACGTCGGCTGCGAGACATGAAGGCGAGCAGCTGCCTGAGTGAAGCTGCTGTGCTCGGCGACAGCCACGAAGTAGCGGAAATGACGAAGTTCCACTTGGCCACCTTTTGACCGACGGACATAGCCGAGCGTTATTGTCCCATAGCCACGGCGACTTTGACCTCGGCCCTTCGGGTTGACAGGCTGGTGCTCGAGACGGCCGACGGTTCCGGTGAACTCCGGGTGCACAGCGGAATCGGTGGCCGATGAACCTGCCGAGAAAGGAATCGCATGCGAAAGTCTTTTCCGATTCGAACGCCTGTTGCGGCGACGGCACTTCTCGCCATGGTGACAGCCGCAACGCCAGCCATGGCGGCGCCGTTGAGCCCCCTGGAACGCTGCACGAGCGGGCTGATCCCGACGACCGACTTGGTGCTCGAGCATCCCGGCGCGGTGAGCGTGGGTTACCCGAACGTCGCCGACCAGCCGAACATCATCTTTCCCGGCGACGTCTTCGCGATTTATTCCTCCGGCTCGGTCACCATCGACTACTGGGGCAACTCCTACGGGCCCGGCGGCAAGTCCGGCGACTTCGCCGGCAACGACTATCCCTTTCCCGGCCTGCCGAAGTACAGCTCGGTGCTCCGGTTCAACAACAATCCGACCGGCTGGATAGGCAAGCCGGACCTCACCGTCAACTGGGCGGGCTGCCACCTGTGGACCAGTTCGGCACCCGTGCGCGTCGGGTTCATCGTGAACGACAACGGTATGGGCGACAACAGCGGCCAGTGGCGATACCACATCATGCATTACAAGCCGTGACGACCCCCGGGCCGAGGATGGGGCAAATGATGCGCGGCCTGCCCGCGACGTTCGACGCGGTGCTGAGAGCGCAGCAGCTCAGCGGCTTGGATCGCTGTCAAATTCGAACGGACAAGACACTTGTTTGTCCGGCCGAAGTTGTCGGTGACACTGTCGGGTTCGTGGTAGTTGCCGGGGCGGTGGGTGCTGCTGGCTGCGCCGAGGGGTTCGCCCATGCGGGTGTTATGCCCCGGTACTTCGGATGGGAAGGGTGCAGGGCTCGTAGCGTCGGAGCGTTCCAGCGGCACGCGGCGGCCGGGAGACAGACGATGACGGTCTACGACCAGCAGCGCAACGACAGCACAGGCGCGGACGAGCAGGACCCCGCAGGGGCGGTCGTCGAGGTTCAAAACACGGCGGTCATGGCCACGGCATCGAGTGTGGTGCAGGCCCACACGATCACCGGCGGTGTCCACCACCACCACCACCACGCCCCGCCTCCTCGGCCGGTGCCGCGGCAGTTGCCCCCGGCCCCGCACGGGTTCGTCGGTCGGGTCGGCCACCTGGCCGACCTCGACCGCCGCGCGCCCGCTGCCGGCCCTGAGAAGGCGTCAAGTGGGGGCCGGCAGCAGCGGACAACGATGGTGGTGATCTCGGCGATCGGCGGGGCCGGCGGGATCGGCAAGACCTGGCTGGCCCTCGCGTGGGCACACCGCAACCTCGACCGGTTCCCCGACGGGCAACTGTTCGTCGACCTGCACGGGTTCGGCGCTACCGGACGGCCGACCGAACCGGCCGACGCGGTACGCGCGTTCCTCGATGCCCTCGGCGTCGACCCCGGCGGACTCCCACCAGACCTGGACACCCAGGCCGCGTTGTACCGCAGCCTGGTCGCTGGCAAGCAGATGCTGATCGTGCTGGACAACGCCGCCACCACCGACCAGGTCCTCCCGCTGCTGCCGGGCAGTGCGACCTGCACCGTGCTGGTCACCGGCCGCACCAAGCTGCCCTCCCTGATCGACCGGTACGATGCCCGCCACATGCCTCTGGACGTACTCACCCACGCCGAGGCCCGTGCCCTGCTGACCGGGCGCCTCGGCGACCAGCGGGTCGACGCCGAACCCGACGTGACCAACGAGCTGATCAAGTTGTGCGGAGGCCACCCGCTGGCGTTGGCCATCACGTCCCGCCACGCCGCCACCTGCCCGCAGGTCCCCCTGGCCGAGTTCGCCGCCGAACTGCGCGACCTGGGTCTGGAGATGCTCGACCACGACACCGACCCCACCGCTAGCCTGCCTGCGGTGCTGTCCTGGTCCCTGCGCCACCTCACCGACCATCAGCGGACGGTGTTCGCGCTGCTCGGGATAGCTCCCGGCCCGGACACCGACCTGCCGGCCGCGGCCTCCCTCACCGGGCGGCCCCAGGCACAGACGCGCCAGGCCCTGCGCGTCCTGGAGGACCACTCCCTGCTCGACCGGCGCCCGCACGATCGCTACTCGATGCACGACCTGATCCGCGCCTACGCTGCCACCACCGCCCACGAGCACCTCTCAGAGCCGGTGCGGCGCGCGGCACTGGAGCGGGTGGTCGACTTCTACCTCCACACCGCGCACACCGCCGACCACCTCCTGGCACCCCATCGTGCGCCGATCCGGCTCGACCCATCCGCCCCCGGCACCCACCCTCATTTGCTGCCGGACCATCCGACCGCACTTGCTTGGATGGACACTCACCACCCGCACCTGCTGGCCGCTCAATACACCGCCGCCGCCTACCACCGTCATCAAGCCGTGTGGCAGTTGGCCTGGACGCTGGGCACCTTCCACTGGCGGCGGGGCCACCGCAACGACGAGTTGGCCGTGTGGCAAGCCGCTGCCGACGCCACCACCCACCTACCCGGCTGCCCCCTCCGCGCCCATGCCCACCGACGCCTCGGCACCGCCCACTCCCGGCTGGGGCGACACGAGCAAGCCACCAGGCACCTGCACTACGCCCTCGCCCTGGCGGAGCACCACCATGACTCATCCCAACAGGCTCACACCCACCGCGCCCTAGCGCGGGCCTGGGGGCGCCGAGGCGACGACTGGCAGGCCTTCGAGCACGCCCGCCATGCCCAGGACCTCTTCCACCCTGCACCACCCGCTGGGGGAAGCCGATGCGCTCAACCTGATGGGCTGGTTTGCCGCCCGGCTGGACGACTACGACACCGCCCGCACCCACTGCCAGACCGCCCTCGCCCTAAATCGCCACCACCACGACCCCGACGGCGAAGCGAACGCCCTGGACAGCCTGGGCTTCATCGACCACCACACCGGCCACCACCGCAAGGCCATCAACCAGTACCGGCAGACCCTCACCCTGCGCCGCACCCTCGGCAACACCACCGCGATTACCGACACCCTCGACAGCCTTGGCCACCCCCACGTCGCCCTCGGCCAGCACGATCAAGCTCGCGCAGCCTGGCAAGAGGCCCTGGAGCTGTACCGGCAACAAGGCCGCGACGACGACATCACCCGCATACAGCGACAACTCGACGACCTTGACACCCAGGACCACGACCAACCACTCCAGAACACCGAAGCGGCCAACTAGGTCCGGACAGCCCGCCACCGTCCAGACCTACTTGGCGGATCGCAGGTCGTCGGCGAGCCTGTCCGCCAACGTCATCCGAAAGGACATGGTCGACCAGCGTGGTGTTCTGCTGGGCTTGCACGTCGAACCTCGCCACCGGCGCCGCGGCGTGGATCAGGGGCTGGCTCGCGCGGCGCGCCACGGTGGCCAGCCCGCCGATATCCGCGGCCGCGAGGACCTTCTGCGTCGCCGCCACGACGCCGGTCGGCACCTAGACGGACAGAGCGCCGCGAGCCCGCATCAGCTGTTCGAACACTTGCTGTCCGCAGCGCTGGAAGTCATAAGGTTACACCCGGCAAGGTTGCAGGGGCGGCATGCGAAGCTCCCGCAGCGGGTAGAGCCGGGTCGGGCGGGCGGCGGTGGCACAGCCGCGCGTCGTGACGCTCTGGCGATCATCACAGGCTAGGGTGCACGCGAGCGGGTCGGCGCCTACCGGAGGGCCAGGTCGAATGTACATATCGCGAGTCCACCTCGCGAACGTGAAGGGTTTTTACGGCGATCGCACCGTCGATCTGGAGTTTCGTCGCCCTTCCGGCGAATATGCCGGATGGACTGTGCTAGCGGGACGTAACGGTTCGGGCAAGACGTCATTGCTGCGCGGGATCGCCCTGGCAATCGGTGGGCCAGCCGTGGCGCGGAACCTGGTCCTGGGGTTCGAGAACTGGGTGTCCGCCGGTGAGCGCGAGGCGGTCGCCGAGGTCGTACTGGCCTTCGAGGCAGGGGCGGACCGCTTCACGTCGGGCCGACCCCCGGCAGGGACTTTCCGGGCGGGATTGTCGTGGGAAGCCCATGACGATGTCCACGCCGGCCGCCGCCCCGCGCAGCCTGCCATGCAGGAGTACATCTCCGGGCGCGCGTCGCGAGGCCCAGCCCGGCGGGGCCCCTGGCAGGACAATCCGGTCGGGTGGTTCTGCGCTGCCTATGGTCCGTTCCGGCGGCTGGTCGGCGGCACCGGCGACAGTGCAACTCCCAGCTGATCAAGCGGCAGTGGATTCTCGGAGGCCTGATCAACGAGTACGAACGAGCCGCGTGGGGCCACTGGTCAGCGCCAGTGATCGACTTTTAGAACCCCGCAGATACGACATCGGCCACTGGTGGTATTTGGTGCACGCTAGCGGTTCCTGGTGAGCCAGGTGGCGATCTGGGTCCGGTTTTGAACCCCGAGTCGTTCCATGATTGCCTTGACGTGAGATTCGACCGTTTTGAGGGCCACAAACAGCTGATCCGCGATGGCTTGATTGCTCTTTCCCAGAGCTATCAGTTCTGCCACTTGTCGCTGACGCACTGTCAGTTTCGCCGGGGCTGGACGTTGTTCTGGAGGCGATGTCCGAGTCTTCAGCGCGAGTGCGACAGCTTGCTCGTAGGTCAACTTGGCGCCAGCCTCGCGAGCCTTGTTGTAAGCCAGGCGTGAAACGTTCTGCCGGGCATTTCGGTTGGCTTCGGTGCTGGTGTCGTGCAACCGGTTTCGATTGCTTGGTTCAGAAGCTGTCGTGCGCAGGTGAAGTGCTGAATTCAGCAGCTGGATCGCTCTTTCCCAATCTCCGTCTGCGGCCGCGACCCAACCCATTGCATCGATTCCCCAACGGATACCTGTATGGCTTCCAGACTCATGATTGAGACGCAGGAATTTGGAGAAATGGTCTGCGGCGTCGTCGATGTTACCTTTGTCCCACATGGTCAGGCCGCGTATCCAGTGGGCACCCGAAAGGGCGAGTGTTGTATGATCGGCTTCTGCATCGTCGAAGCATTGTGCGCTGAGCTGATCGATGGCGCTGTCGCCCACAAGAAAGGCGGCGATCGCCGCGTACTGAATGGCCAGGTGTGCGTAGGATCTGTTGCTGGCCGTGCGAAACGACGTATAGGCTGCAGTCAGGCCTGTGATCGCTTCGCGGTCGTTCCGGGCGAACATCAGGTGCATTCCCGCGATAAGGTGGGCGATCGCGTCGGCTGGGAACGGAGGTGCCGACCGCGCCGCACGGAACGCTTGTTCCCGGCATGCATCCACGAGCAGGCCTGCTTGGGGGTCCGCCTGTTGCATAGCCAGCCAGGCCAGCAGGGCGCGGCCGCGGAGAACCAGAGTGGAGGGTGCTTGGCCGCCGGCGGCCTTGATAGCGGCGTGAAGCCAGCGTCGGCCTTCCTCGGTTGTGGCGATGTGGAACCAGATTCGTGCCTCTCCGAGTGCCACCGCGAGCTGCAGTGCCATTTCATGGTGGGCGGGCTGGGACAGGCACCAGTCGAGGGCGCTGCGGATGTCCGGCATGGCTTTGCGGACACGGCCGATCATCTCCACGTCGCGCGCGGAGAAGTAGGCGGAGGCGGCTTCGACCGCAAGGTGCCGGCAGTAGCCGGCATGGCGGATCCGCCACCGGTCCGGCTCAGCCGAGTCGAGCCCGGCCAGCTCTTCCTGGCCGAACTGCCGGATTGCCTCGAGTAAGCGGTAGCGCACGCTCCCACCGGTGTCGCGTTCGACGGACACGATGGATTTGCGGGCGAGTGCGTCGAGAAGCTGGGTGACCGGCTCGCCGTCCACCGTCGTACCGGGCGTGTCATCGGTGCTGTCGGCGCACACGGCCTGGACATCGTCGATGTCGAAGGATGCGCTGAAGACCGAAAGCCGTGCCCAGAGGGTCCGCTGGCCCGAGGAACACGTGCGGTGACTCCACTGGATGGCCGCGTGGAGTGACTGATGATGTTGCGGTGTGTCCCGTCTGCCGTTGACGAGCAGGCCGAGCTGGTCGTCCAATTGCGCGACCATGTCGGCCACGGAACGGGTGTACAACCCCGCCGCGGCGAGTTCGATCGCGAGCGGGATGCCGTCGAGCCGCCGGACGAGCTGGGCGACGAGGGCACCGTCGGCGGAAGCTGCGAAGCCCGGCACGCCCGCCGCGGCCGCACGTGTTGCCAGAAGCTGCACTGCGTCGTAGGGCATGGCGCCGACGAGAACGTCGCTCGTCGACCACTCGCTGGATGCGGGTGGCACCGACAGCGGCGGCACCACGATCACCTGCTCGGACTCGAGCATGAGCGGTTCGCGGCTGGTCGCCAGGACCCGCAGCAGCGGCGCCGCGGCCAGCAACTGCGCGACCATGTCCGCCACGTCGTCGATGAGTTGCTCGCAGTTGTCCAGCACCAGCAGCAGCTCGCGGGGCCGGACGGACTCGAGCAGGGCGTTCATGCCGCTCTGTTCCGTTCGGTAGTGCACCCCCAACACGCCGGAGACCGCCGGTACCAGCAGTGCCGGGTCCGTGTGCGGTGTCAGGTCGACGACTTCGGCACCGTCGGCGAATCCGGCGGCGATCTCCGTGGCAACCTCCAGGGCCAGCCGGGTCTTGCCGATTCCGGCGGGACCGGTCAGCGTCAGCGGACGTGCCTCACTCACTCGCTCGAGCACTGATGCCAGCAATGGCTCACGGCCGATGAACGCGCCAGGCGCCGGCAACGGGGGAACGTCGGCAGTGTGAATGCTGCAGTCCGGGTGCGGCGTCTCCACGTGGGCATTATCCAACGGATCGTCCGGCGTCGCACCGAGATCGGATCCCCCGTCCTTCGTTGATTCGCCGGGTTGACCGGATCCGGTCGCGGTGATCTGCTGATTTCCGGGTATACCCGGATGCGCCGAGCCGTCGTCGATGCGAGGGTGATGCCGAGGTGACGGAGCGTGTGGCTGCCGGGGCCGAGCGCAACCGGCGCCTCGCTCACCGACGAGGTTCGGAGTCAAACAGGAGGGCCGATGGACACAGTCGCTCATGAGCCGCTCCCGTATCCGTTCGGAGCGCCGGTGGCGCTGGAAGAGCACCCTCGTTTCGAAGATTTGAGGCGAGGCGAAGCGCCAGTCCGGATCACGATGCCCTACGGCGGGGATGCCTGGCTGGTGACGCGGTACGAGCAGGTGCGGTTCGTGCTCTCCGATCCGCGTTTCTCCCGTGCGGCGGCGGCCGGTGCCGACATCCCGCGGGCGCGGCCGGGCTTCGAGCCGGTGGGCAACCTGTTGTGCATGGATCCGCCGGAGCACGGCCGGATCCGGTCTCTGGTCGCGAAAGCCTTCACGGTCCGCCGGGTGGAACGGCTGCGGCCCCGGGTCCAGGAGATCGTCGACGGGCTGCTCGACGCGATGATCACGGCCGGTCCGCCGGCCGATTTCGCCGCGGCGGTGGCGTGGGAGCTGCCGGTGCAGGTGATCTGCGAGCTGCTCGGAGTTCCGCACGCCGACCGCGAGCTGGTCCGCAGGTGCACGGAGACCATCGTGGCCGTTGGCACCAGCGTCACCCCCGCCGACGTCGCCGACGCACGTGACCAGCTGGTCGGCTGCTTGTCGGCCCTGATCGACCAGCGGAAGGCCGAACCGGGCGACGACCTCTTGGCCGCGCTCGTGGCTGCGCGCGACGAGGGCGAGCGGCTCGGCGACAACGAGCTGCTCATGCTGGGTGTCGCCCTGCTGACCGGCGGCCATGAATCCACCGCGAACCAGATCGGCAGCTTCGTCTACCAGCTGCTGTCTCAGCCGCAGTTGTGGAGCAGGCTGGTCGATGACCCGGAGCTGGTGCCGGCCGCGGTCGAGGAGTTGCTGCGGTTCGTGCCGCTGGTGACCGTGACCGATCTGGCCCGGATCGCCACCGAGGACCTCGAGATCGGTGGCCGGAGGATCCGTGCCGGAGATGCGGTCCTGGTCCAGCTGGATTCCGCGAACTGCGACGAGCAGGTGTTCCCGCACGCGGGGGAGATCGACTTCGGCCGTCAGGTCAACCACCACCTCGCTTTCGGCTTCGGCGTGCATCGCTGCGTCGGTGCACCACTCGCCAGGCTGGAGCTGCGTGTGGTGCTCGAGACCCTGGTCCGGCGGCTCCCGGCCCTGCATCTCGCCGTGCCGGCGGAGGAGGTCGAATGGTTGACGGACCGCTTGATCCGGGGCGTCCGGAAACTTCCGGTCGGCTGGGAGGCCGGTGCGGCGAAGAGGAGGGCGATCCGCTGGTGATCATCCATCCTCGGGGCTGATCCCGCCGTAGGCTGTCACTGGGTGGCGGCAGCTCGGCGCCGCGGGGTGCCCGAGCCGCTCAATCGGGCTGTTGACGGCTTGGCGTAGTGAACGCGGCATCGGCAAGGCCTGAGGTATGCGAAGAGGAGGCGGCGGTCCGGCCGCTGGGGGAGGGACTGACAGTGAGCTCAGACGGGGAGGCCGGAGCGGTCCGAATGGATGTCCGCTTCCGGATCCTCGGGCCTGTCGAGCTGACGATCGGGCAAGACGTCGTTTCGGTGCCGCCGGGACGGCAGCAGATCATTCTCGGCGCACTGTTGCTCGGGGCCAACCGGGTGGTGAGCACCGACTTCCTCATCGACGCGGTCTGGGAGCAACGGCCTCCGTCGACGGCGCGCAGCCAGGTGCAGATCTGCATTTCCGCGCTGAGGCAGGCATTTCGCAGCCGCGGGCTGCCCAGCCCGATCGCCACCCGCGCCGGTGGCTACGTGCTGACGGTGGCTGACGGCGGGCTCGACGTGCAGGTGTTCGAAGGCCTCGTGGGCCGTGCCGACGCCGCCGAGCGGGCGGGCCGGCTGGAAGACGCCGTCGAGCTCCTGAGACAGGCGCAGGCGCTGTGGCGCGGGCCGGTGCTGGGTGGTGACGTCAGCGCCGCGTTGCGAAGCGGCGCCGTCCGGTTGGAGGAGGAGCGGCTGCAGGCACTGGAGAACCGGATCGATCTGGAACTGCGGCTGGGCCGGCGTCACCGACTGGTCGGGGACATGACCGGTCTGGTTGAGCAGTACCCGCTGCGGGAACGGCTCCGTGGCTTGTTGATGCTCGCCCTGTACCGCTCGGGACGGTCCGCCGAAGCGCTCGACGTCTACCGTGCCGGCCGCGCGACCACGATCGCGGAGCTGGGCATCGAACCGGGTGAGGACCTGAACCGACTGCACCTGGGGATTCTGGCCAGAGACGACGCTCTTCAGGCCGACGACGAGAGGCCCGCGGCACCCGCGCCGCAACCGGTGACCGAGCCGCATCTATTGCCCGCCGACACGTCGGACTTCGCGGGCCGGGAGGAGCTGATCGAACAGGCCGAGGACGTGCTGCTGCCCGGTGCCGGGCAGGGGCAGGCGGTCCGGATCCTGGTGGTCACGGGCAAGGCGGGCGTCGGGAAGACGACGCTCGCGATGCACGTCTCGCACCGGTTGGCCGAGCACTTCGTCGACGGCCAGTTGTACTGCAACTTCGCCGGTATGTCGGGATCCGCCCTCGATCCCGTCGACGTGCTCGGTCGTTTTCTCCGTGCCCTCGGGCTGCCCAGGTCGAGCGTGCCCGACGACGTGGACGAGCGGGCTGAGATGTATCGCAGCCGGCTGGGTGGGAGGCGGATCCTGGTGGTGCTGGACGACGTGACGGCCGAAAGCCAGGTCACGCCGTTGCTGCCGGGCAGTGAGAGCTGTGCGGTGATCGTCACCTGCAGGACGCGGCTGACCGGCATCTCGGGAGCCAGGCTGCTGGACGTCGACGTTCTGGAGCCGGGCCCGGCGGTTCGGCTGCTGGCGAGCGTCATCGGCGGCGACCGGGTGCACAGGGAGCCGGCCGCCGCGGAAGCACTGGTGAAACTGGTGGGTGGCCTGCCGCTCGCCCTGCGGATCGTGGCCGCGCGACTGGCCGCGCGGTCCTACTGGTCACTGGCGTCCATGCTGGGACGGCTGGCTGACGAGCGACACCGGCTGGACGAGCTCGCGTACGGCGACATGGAGGTGCGGGCGAGCCTGTTGCTGACCTACGAAGGGCTGGATCCCCGGCCGGCGCGGCTTTTCCGGCTGCTCAGCCTGGCCGCCGGTGACGGCGTTCCGGCTTGGGCCGGCGCGGCAATGCTGGACGTCGACGTGGAGCAGGCGACCGACGCGCTCGAAGTGCTGGTCGACTCGCAACTGCTTGAGGTGGTGGGCATGGACCCGGCGGGCCGTCCCCGCTACGGCTTCCACGACATCATCCGGGTGTTCGCCAAGGAACGGCTCGCCGAACAGGAAACACCCGATGTGCGGGCCGAGGCGCTGCACAGGATGCTCGGCGGCTGGCTGGCGTTCGTCGACCAGGCACATCGGAAGGTCTACGGTGGCGAGTTCACGGTGTTGCGGGGCAACGCGCGGCGCTGGCCACTGCCGGGCGACGTGGTGCTCGACGATCCGCTGCTGTGGCTGGAGATGGAGCGGATCAACCTGTGCCGGGCCGTCGGACAGGCCGCCGACGCGGGACTGCACGAACTGTGCTGGGAACTCGCGGTGCGATCGGTGACGCTGTTCGAGGCGCACAGCTACTTCGACGAATGGCAGCAGACCCATGATCGGGCGCTGGAGGCGGTGCGCCGGGCAGGGAACCGGCGCGGCGAGGCCGCACTGACCTGTTCGCTGGGTTCGCTGCACCTGACCCGGCACCGGCTCGGGCGCGCACGCTCGGTTCTGCAACCCGCGTTACGGCTGTTCAGCGAACTCGGCGACGACCACGGACTGGCGCTGACGCGCCGCAACCTGGCGCTTGTCGACTACAACCAGGGCGACCGTGAGCGGTCGGCCGACGAGTACCGGCTCGCGTTGGAGGGCTTCCGGCGGGTGGGTGACCTGGTCGGCGAGGCCCATGTGCTCAGCCAGGTCGCCCGCATCGAACTGGACGCCGGCGGCTACGGACACGCCATCGAGGAGTTAAACAGGGCGCTCGCCATCTGTCGTGAGGTGGGTGGCCAGCGGGTCGAGACGCAGGTGCTCTACTGGCTGGGCGAGGCCATGTTCCGGCAGCGCCGGTACGAGCAGGCCGAACTGCTCACCGGTGTCGTGCTGGACATGGTGCGCCGCAACGGGGATGCCGTCGGGGAAAGCCACGCGTTGCACACCCTCGGCCTCATCAAGGGTCGCGCCGGCGATCGGGAGCAGGCCGAGAAGCTGTTGCGGGCCGCGATCGACGTGTGCGAGCAGATCGCGGATCCCGTCGGCGCGGCCGCGGTGACGCTGGACCTGGCGGCCCTGCTCGGCGAGCACGAGGAGTACAGCCGGGCCGTCACGCTTGCCGAGCAGGCGCTGCGGGTCTTCGTGGACAGGGGCGCACCGGCGTTGGAGGCCAGAGCCCGTGACGTGTTCGAGTCGCTGACCGACACCCGTGGGACGTTGGACACGGAATAGTCCGTGTCCGCGCGCTCAGTGGCCCCACGGCGTGTCGCCCGGTGCTACGGCCGCGCTGTGGCCCCACGACGTGTCGTCCGGAGCCACCACCGCGCCGTGGCCGTCCCGCAGTCCGGTGGCCGAGGCGGGGAAACTGGGGCACAGCAGCAACGTCAGCAGCAGGATGCCGATCGCCGCGACAGGACGCACGAAACGCATGTCAACTTCTCCCATCGGTGGTGGAATACCTGGTGCCCCCGCCGGTGACGTTTTCCGGGACGGCTTGGGAACGACGCTAGGGCCGTACCACATCGATTGCTTATCGCGGTCCTTTTCCCGGCCCCATCGCCGCTGTTCCTCGCGCGTTGGTCTCGTGATAGCGCCGTGATAGGGCGCTATCGAGGATGGGAATCGCCGGCCGGACAGGTCGGCACGCGCGGTTCCGCGCGGACGTGCAGGGGAGCGGATACGTCATGCATTTTCGTGTGCTCGGACCCCTCGAGGTCAGCACCAACGGGGGACAGTTGTCCTTCTCGCCGCGGCAGCGGGTCGTTCTCTCGATGTTGCTGCTCGAACCCAACCGGGTCGTCGCCGTCGAGCGACTCGTCGACGCCGTGTGGGACACCGACCCGCCCTCGACGGCGAGGGAACAGATCCAGATCTGTGTGTCGGCCATCCGGCGGACCCTGCTGGGCGCGGACTCGCCGGGCACGATCGTCACGCGTGCTCCCGGCTACTCGATCGAGTGCACCGACGAACACCTGGACCTGCTGGAGTTCGACCGTCTGGTGGCGAGTGCCCGCCAGGCGTCGGGCCAGCACCGGCCCGCCGACGCCGTCGCCGAATTCCTGCGGGCGCTGGCGTTGTGGCGGGGAGCGCCGTTGGCCGGCGTCACCAGCGAACTGGTCGGCTCCATCGGCACCCTGCTGGCCGAACGGCGGCTCGGCGTGGTCGAGGAATGCGTCGCCGTCCGGCTGCACCTCGGCCACGAGCACGAACTGGTCAGCGAACTGCACGAACTCGTGCTCGCCCATCCCTTCCGCGAGCGCCTGCGGGCCCACCTCATGGTGGCTCTCCACCGGGCGGGTCGCCGCGCCGAGGCGCTGGAGACCTACCGGGTCGGGCGCCGGTTGCTGGTGGAGAAGCTCGGACTCGAGCCCGGCGAGGAGTTGCGCGCCATCGAGCACGCGATCCTCGCGGGTGACACCAAAGCCGTCGCCGGCGCTCCCCCGACGACCGAACCGGTGATCGACACCACCACCGTTCCCACGTTGCTGCCCGCCGACATCGGCGACTTCGTCGGCCGCCACGACGCGCTCCGGCAGACGCGGAACGCGTTGTGCCGGAACAGAAGCGGCAATTCGCACGCGGTCCGCATCGCACTCGTCACCGGGCGCCCGTGGATCGGCAAGACCACGCTGGCCGTCCACGCGGCACACGCCTGCGCGGAACAGTTTCCGGACGGCCAGCTTTTCGCACGACTGGATGGCGGCACCAGCCGGCCACGTGCGGCGGGCGATGTCCTGGCCCGCTTCCTGGGCGCGTTGGGCGTCCCCGAGTCCGCGATACCGGAGGGTACCGAAGCGCGCGCCGAGATGTACCGCGACCGGGTCGGTGATCGCCGGGTGCTGGTCGTGCTCGACGACGCCGCGAGCGAACAACAGGTGTTCCCGCTGTTGCCGGGCAGCCCGTCCTGTGCCGTCCTGGTCACCAGTAGGACCAGGCTGGCCGGGCTACCGGGTGCGACGCCCGTCGGCGTCGGCGCGCTCGGTCCGCCGGAGGCCGTCGAACTGGTGACGGAGGTCATCGGCCGGAACCGTGCGGCTGTCGAGTCGGGTGACGTCGCGGCACTGGTCGAGGTGTGCTCCGGTGAGCCACTCGCGCTGCGGCTGGCCGCGGTCCAACTGGCCGGCCGGCCGCACTGGCGGGTGCGCACGCTGGTGTCGCGGCTGGCCGAGGAGGAGCGCCGGCTGGACGCGCTCTCCCACGGTCGGCTGGACATGGTGGCCACCGTCGGCGAGGTGTACAAGTGCCTGAGCCCGTCCGGTCAACGGCTGATCCGCCGCATCGGCGTGCTGGGTGCCTCGGCGTTCGTCGGGACGATGTGCGCGCCGTTGCTGGAAACGGACGCCGATGCCGCCGAGGACGCCCTCACCGAACTGGTGGATGCGGGCCTGCTCGACGCGGAGCGGGTGGACAACGGGCCCGTCGTCTTCCACCTCCGCGGACTGCTGTGGGTGCTCGCCCGGCGGCTGGCCAGGGATGAACCGACGGCGGACCGGGCCGCGACACTGCGGCGCGTGTTCGGTGGTCGGTGGGCCCGCACCACGCCGGGTGCGGCGCGGACAGCACGGGGCGAGGTGCTGCTCCCGGCGTGCGCCACGACGCGTGAGGCATGGCCCGCCGTGCGACGCAGGGCCTGACCGGATGCTGATCGACTTCGTTGCCGTCCCGATAGGCCACCGATGGCGCACCCGGGTTCCCTGGAACCGGCAGCGACGATCCGACAACCGGGGGACGAACGGAGAGGGTGTGCCTGTGGCTTCCGGAGAACTTCCATCCCGGGTCGGCGTGCTGTGCGGTGCCGCCGCTGCAGCCCGCGAGCCGTACCGGGAGTTCGCACGCGAGCTCGGCATACGGCTCGGTCGCGCCGGCGTCGGGCTGGTGCACGGGGGCGTCGCCGCCGGGCTGGTCGGTGTCGCCGTACGTGCGGTGGTCACCGCCGGCGGTGAGGTGATCAGCGTCGTGCCGCATGGGCTGCTGCGAGCCGAGGACGGGCCGATACGGAGGCGCCAAGTGCACGTGGTGCGGACGATCACGGACCAGCAACGGATGGTGCACCGGCTTGCCGACGGTTTCGTCGTACTGCCGGGCGGTCTGGACACGCTCGACCAGTTCTGCGCGGTGGTGGCCAGGAACGACATGGCCAAGCCGGTCGTCGTCGCCAACCAGAACGGCTACTTCGACCCGTTGCTGGCCCAACTCGACCGCGCCGTCGCCGAGGCGTTCGTGACACCGGCGCGGCGCGGCGCGATCGAGTCGGCGACCACGATGGACGGTGTGTTGCGCGGGCTCGCCGCGCGCGCCACGTCAGTCGACGGGCAGGGGGTGCGCGGACCGCGTGAGGCTGCGCACGGCGGATGGCACGTCGGTCGAGCTGACCAGCAGGCGGCGGTCGGCGGGGGAGACGAAGCCCTCCTCGGCCGCCTGGTCGACCAACCGCAGTAGCGCGTCGAAGTAGCCGTCGACGTTCAACAGCACGATCCGCTTGCGGTGCAGGCCGATCTTGCTCCAGGCGAGTGTCTCGAACAGCTCGTCGAGCGTGCCGTAGCCCCCGGGCAGCGCCACGAACGCGTCGGCCAGGCCGTACATCATCGCCTTGCGCTCGTGCATCGTGTCGACGACGTGGCATTCGTCGATGTCCCGCTTGACCGGGTCATGGGTGGTCAGGTGGCGGGTGATCACGCCGATGACGTGGCCGCCCGCTCCCATCGTGGCGTCGGCCACCGTTCCCATGAGCCCACGGGCGCTGCCGCCGTACACCAGGCCGATCCCGTTGTCGCCAAGGGCGGTGCCCAGTTCCCGTGCGCACACGAGGAAACCTGGTCGCCGGCCCGGCCGTGCCCCGCAGAACACACCCACCCGGCCCACGGTCGCCTCGCGCGGCGGCGACCCGGCGGAGCGATCGTCGATCGACGTCATCGTGCCACCCTGAGCGCGGTGCGCAGCAGCGTGTCGGCGCCGGCCACCAGGTGAGCGGGAGCGGTGTACTCCTGCGGCGCGTGGCTGACTCCGTCCCGGCTGGGGACGAAGATCATCCCGATGGGTGCGGCATTCGCCACGATCTGGGCGTCGTGGCCGGCACCGCTGGACATGGCCGTGCAGCGCAGGTCCAGTTCGTCCGCCGCGGCGGCGATCGCGGCGGACAGCCGGTCGTCGGTTCGGGTCGGCGTGGCCGCGACATGAGCCTCGGCGTCGATGAGGGTCCCGGTGGCGCGGGCGAGCCGGGCCAGTTCGGCGGTCAGCGCCCGCTCGGCCGCGGCCAGCCGCACCACGTCCGGATCGCGGAACTCCGCGGTCAGCCGGACGACGCCGGGGATCACGTTGGTGACGTTGGGCTCGCCGTCGATCCGGCCGACCGTGCTCACCCGGCACAGATCGCGGCCGGCCGCGAGTTCCCGCACCGCCAGCACCACCTTGGCCGCGGCTGCCAGGGCATCCTGCCGCATCGACATCGGCGTCGTGCCGGCGTGCCCCTGCGCTCCCCGCACCACGACGTCCATGATCGTGCGTCCGGTGATCGCCTCCACCACGCCAATCGGCGTGTCCCGTGCCTCCAGTACCGGTCCCTGCTCGATGTGCAGCTCCAGGTAGCCGGCGATGGCACCGTCGGGCCACGCGGCGTCGGCCACGGTGTCGAGATCACCTCCGGCCAGCCGCAACGCGTCCGCCAGTGAGCGGCCGTCGCCGTCGGTCATGGTGGCCGCGCGGTCGACGTCCAGCCGGCCGGTCAGGCCGAGCGATCCGAAGAACGGGTACGGGAAGCGCGCGCCCTCCTCGTTGGTGAACGCCACCGCGACCGGTTCGTGGGTGAGATCGGTCCCGCTGTGCGCGAGCGTCCGCACCACCTCGCACGCGGCGATCACACCGTAGGCGCCGTCCAGCCGGCCGCCGTGCACGACGGTGTCCAGATGGGAGCCGAGCAGCAGGACGGGCCGGGACGCAGACAGCTCGGGGCGGTGCACGATCAGGTTGCCGGCCTGGTCGGTGCGGGCGACGAGACCGCTGCGCCGGTACCGGCGGGCGAGCCAGTGACGGGCGTCGGTCTCGGTGGCGCTCAGGCCGGTCCGGGTGATGCCCGGACCGGGTTGCGCCCCGAACTCCGCGAGCTCGTCCAGGCCACGCAGCAGGCGGGCGCCGTCGACGCGCGGTGTCGCGTGCCGAACAATGGAATTCACTCGAATAGTCATGGCCTCCGGCCCCCGCGATAAATCTGGCGATAACATGAAATGCCGAACCGTATGGATGCCGATCTGTCAGGCGACAGGAAAACACGCGTCGCTATCGACCGGGCATCGGCCCACGATCGCCGGACGCGCTTCCTTATTCCGTGCTTGACGTGGCGATGTTCCGTGTGCTCATGTGGAATGGCCGGGTGGTGCCGGGGCGAACCGTCCTCAGGCCGAGCCAGGGCAATTCGCGGATACCACCTGAATTTCCGACAACGTGCGGTCGCAGCAGCCGGTGTGGAGGCCTTCCGATGACGACTGTGTTCGCCGATGTGGTCGAGGCGCAACGGATTCCGACCGTGCTGCGGCTCGGCGCAAACCTGTATGCGCTCGCCTACCGGCTGATGAAGATGGTCCCGGCGCGGTACATCCTGCGCCATGCGCACCACACCGGACTGCTCGGCCGGCACACCACGGTGGTGGAGACGACATCCGGCACGTTCGGCCTCGCGCTGGCCATGCAGTGCGCGATCACCGGTCATCCGCTCGTGCTGGTCAGCGATCCGGTGATCGACGCGCGGCTGCGCAGGCAACTGGAAGACCTCGGTGCCACGGTGGACATCGTCGACCACCAGCCGGTCGACGGCGGGTACCAGGCGGCCAGGCTGGCCAGGCTGGCGGAGATCCGCGCCGGGTTGCCGGACACGTTCTGCCCCGAGCAGTACTCCAATCCGGACAACCCGGCTTCCTACTCCATGATCGGCGAACTGCTGGCCGACCGGCTCGGTCAGGTCGACTGTGTGGTCGGTCCTGTGGGATCCGGCGGCTCGATGTGCGGTACGGTGCGCAGTCTTCGGCAGGCGTGCCCCGACCTGGTCGCCGTCGGCGTCGACACCCATCACAGTGTGCTGTTCGGCCAGTCCGACGGTCCCCGGCTGCTGCGCGGGCTCGGGAACAGCCTGATGCCGCCCAACCTCGACCACACCCAGTTCGACGAGGTGCACTGGCTGGGCGCCGTCGAGTCCTTCGTCGCGGCCCGCCGGCTGCACCGCGACCGGGCACTGTTCATGGGACCCACCAGTGGCGCGTCCTATGCGGTCGGCTCGTGGTGGGCGGCACGTCACCCGGACGCCCTGACGGTGATCGTGCTGCCCGACGAGGGACATCGCTATCTCGACACCGTGTACCACGACGACTGGCTGGCCGCGCACGGCGCGCACGGTCAACGCGGGCGCGCCGAGCCGCTGCCGGTGCGCAGTCCGGCCGACGCGGACGACGAGTGGTGCCGCCACGCCTGGCGACGCCGGTCCCTCGCGGACGTCACCGGCCTCGCCGGCCTCGTGGCGGTGTCGACATGACAACGGCCGACGCGGGCACCGGGCGGTTGAGCCAGGGCCTGGTGGACCGGGCTGCCACGATCATCTTCGGTGCCACCGCCGACGCGGCCGTGGAGGCCGAACTGCCCTACGTCACCGCGATCGACGAGGCCCACCTGGTCATGCTCGCCGAGCGGCGGTTGGTCGACGCTGGCCGCGCGGCCGCACTGCTCGGCGAGATCGCGGCGTTGCGCGCCGCGGACTTCCGCCCGCTGTGCGGTGCTCCGGCACCCAGGGGCGTGTACCTGCGCTACGAGAGCCACCTGATCGAACGGCTCGGTGTCGATATCGGGGGCGTGCTGCACACCGGGCGCTCGCGCAACGACCTCAAGGCGACCATGCAGCACATGCGGGCGCGGGAGTGTGCCCTCGAAGTGCTGCGCGGCCTGTCGCGATTGCTGGCGCTACTGCTGAGCAAGGCCCGCCGCCACCGTACGACGGTGATGTCCGTGTACAGCCAGTTCCAGCCGGCGACACCGGCCAGCTACGGCTACTACCTGTTGGGAGTCGCCGAGTCTCTGGCCCGGGACGTCATCGGCCTGCTGGCCGCGTGCGACGGGCTGAGGGAGTGTCCGCTGGGCGCCGCGAGCGGCGCCGGCACCGACGTGGCCATCGATCCCGCGCGCACGGCGGCCCTGCTGGGATTCGCGGAGCCGGTGCGGCACGCGGCCTACGCGGTCGCGGCACGGGACACCGCGGCCCGCCTCCTGTCCGCGGCGGTGCTGGCGGCACTGACGTTGTCCCGGCTGAGCACCGACCTCCAGCTGTGGAGCACACCGCAGTTCGGCCTCATCGACTTCCCGGACAGCCTGGTCGGATCCAGTTCCGCCATGCCGCAGAAGCGGAATCCGTTCCTGCTGGAACACATCAAGGGCTCGGCGGGCGCGCTCATCGGCGCGTGGACGTCAGCCGTGACGACCATGAAGAACGTGCCGTTCGGCAATTCCGTCGAGGTGACCACCGATGCGATGGCCGTCCTCTGGCCGGCCATGGCACGCCTGGCGGACACGGGACAACTGGCCATCTCGGTGGTCGCCGGCGCGCGGCCGGAGCCGGCGGCCATGCTGCGCGACGCCGAACGCGGCTTCACTGCGGCCACCGCGCTGGCCAACCGGCTGGTGGCGCAGGGAGTACCGTTCCGCGCCGCACATCACGCCGTCGGCGCCGCGATCACCGAGCTGGTCGCGGACGGCGCGTGCGCACTGACCGATGTGGACGGTCCCGCGCTGCAGCGCCGGCTGGCGCTACTGCTCGGCTCGCTGGGGACACCGGCCGACGTCCGGGTCACCGGTGCGGACGTCGATCCGGCGGCTGTCGTGACCGCCACCGATTTCGGTGGCGGCCCCGGCCCGGCGTCCTTCGCCGCCGCGCACTCCCGGCTCGTCGAGACGTGGCGCGACTGCATGCGGCGCGTCACGTCGTGGTCGGAACGGCTGCGCGCCGCGGATCACGCGCGTGCGGCGGCCGTGCACGCGCTGCGCGGCCGGGGACCGTCCCGATGAGCGGGCCGTGGTTCGCCCTGGTGGAGAGCAACACGACGGGAACCGGCAGGGACTTCGCCGAGGCCGCGCGGCGCCACGGCCTGCGGCCGGTGCTGCTGGCCGCGTCGCCGGGCCGCTACCCGTACGTCGAGGAGCTCCGCCTGGACGTCCGTGCGGTCGATACGACGTGCCTGGCCGCCGTGGAGTCCGCCTGCCGGTCGCTGCTGTCCGACGGACTGGCCGGTGTCACCAGCAGCAGCGATTCCTACGTGCGCACGGCTGCCCTCATGGCCGGCCGGCTGGGGCTGCCGGGGCCCGACCCGCCGGCGATCGCCCGCTGCCGGGACAAGGCCGTGCAACGCACCTGGCTGGCCGAGAGAGGGTTCCCGGTCCCGGACTTCGCCGTGTGCTCGACCCCTGCGCAGGCGGCCGACGCGGCCCGGAATCTCTCGGTACCCGTCGTCGTCAAACCGGTCCACGGCACCGGCTCGCGTGGTGTGCTTGCCTGCGCAGGGCCGGACGCGGCCGGCGCGTGGGCCGATGAGCTGCTGGCCCTGCCCGACGTGCCCGCCGTGCTAGTCGAGCGGGAAGTCGTGGGAGCCGAATACTCCGTCGAGGTGCTGGACGGCGACGCCGTCGGCGTCACGCGCAAGCATCTCGGTGCGCCGCCCCACTTCGTGGAGACCGGGCACGACTTTCCCGCCGACGTGACCGAGCCGGCCGCCGCGCGGCTCGCCTCGGCCGCGGTCGAGGCCGCCCGGCTGATCGGGTTGTCGGCCGGTCCGGCGCACGTGGAGTTGCGGCTCGCCGCCGGCGGCCAACCGTGGCTGATCGAGATCAACCCGAGGCTGGCCGGCGGGCTGATTCCCCGGCTGGTGCGGTACGCCACCGGAAGGGACCTCGTCGACGAGGTGATCGCCTCGGCGGCCGGCCGTCCCCGCTCGCCCACGACGAGACGCGAGAGGTTCGCGTCGATCCGGTTCGTCGTGCCCTCCCGCGGGGGTGTCGTGCGCGGCGTGACCGGTGTGGCGGAGGCACGCGCCGTGCCGGGGGTCGTCGACGTGGCGTGTGCGGTGTCGGCCGGCACCCGGATCCGTGTCGAGCACTCGTTCGCCGACCGCGTGGGACACGTCATCGGCGTCGCCGACAGCGCAGCGGAGGCGATCCGGATCGCGGAACGGGCGCTCGCCGGCATCGAGATCCCCTACCGCGATAGCGCACCGATGGTGGAACGACAGGCAGAGCAGCGAGTCTGACGCCAACGACCCATCGACGTCAGGAGTTGTGTCGTGGTAAGCATTGAACTGCCGGATCGGCGTTCGGCACGGCCGAAGACGCTCTCGGAACGCGAATGGCAGCGTACCGGGATCGACTGGAACGCGACGGCGGAGGACTTCGGGCCGTGCCGGACGATCCCGCGGCTGGTCGCCGAACGGGTGGCAGCGACGCCGGACGCGGTCGCCGTCGTCGACGAGACCGGCGCACTGTCCTATCGGGAGCTGTACCGCCGGGCCGGCGTGGTTGCCGCGCGGCTCGCCGACGCCGGTGTCGGGCGGGAGTCGGTGGTTGGCGTGCTGGCGCACCGTTCGGCCGCGATGATCGTGGCCTGGCTCGGGATACTCCGCGCCGGTGCCGCCTACCTGCCGCTCGATCCGTCGCTTCCCCCTGCACGACTGGATTTCCTGACTTCCGACGCGGCCGTCCGGCTGGTACTGGCCGACCCTGGGACGAGCGATGCGGCGGCGGACCTGCCGGCCGGCACGCTCGTGCTGGACGACGATCTGTGGCAGGCGGACGACACGATGTTCGTGGATCCGGCCGTGACACCGGACGACCTGGCGTACGTCATCTACACGTCCGGCTCGACCGGCGTCCCGAAAGGCGTCATGGTCGAGCACCGCAATATCGCCAACACCGTGCAGTGGCAGATCCGGCACATCGGCATCGGCCCCGGTGACCGGGCCGCCCAGACCGTCGCCAGCGGGTTCGACGTGGCGACCGGCGAGATCTGGAGCTACCTGGCGGCCGGTGCCGAAGTGCACATCGTGCCGGAGCGGCTGCGCAGGTTCCCCGAGGAGATGTGCCGGTGGATCGCCGACCGCGACGTGACGATCGTGTTCCTGATCACGTCGGTCGCGGCTCTCGCGTTCCGGCACGGCTGGCTCGACTCCTCGAACGTGCGGACCGTGACCGTCGCCGGCGAGAAGCTGCACGCATCGCCGCCGGCGACCGCCGGCTACCGCTGCCACAACCTCTACGGCCCGACCGAGACGGCCGTGTTCGCGACGTGGGCGGAGGTCGAGTGCGGCGCCGAGGGCGTACCGCCGATCGGCCGGCCGATCGCGAACACCACCGCCTACGTGCTGGACGACGACGGCGCACCGGTGCCTGTCGGGACCGCCGGTGAGCTCCACCTCGGTGGCGCGGGCGTCGGACGCGGGTACGTCGGCCGGCCGGACCTGACCGGGGAACGGTTCCTGGCCGATCCGTTCCGCCCGGGCGGCCGGCTGTACCGCACGGGTGACCTGGTGCGGTGGCGGCACGACGGTCAACTGGAGTTCCTCGGCAGGACCGACGACCAGGTGAAGATCCGGGGTTTCCGGATCGAGCTCGGCGAGGTCGAGACCCACCTGCGGGCCCACCCCGCGGTGAGCGACGCCGCGGCGGCCGTCTGGGAGCCGTCGGACGGTGACCGGCGGCTGGTGGCGTACGTGTGCGGCGACCCGGAGCTGGACCGTGCGGCGGTGCGGCGGTGGCTCGGCGACCGATTGCCCGAATACATGGTGCCGGTCGCGGTACGACGGCTGGAGCGGATGCCGTTGACGCCCAACCAGAAACTGGACCGGGGCGCGCTGCCCGACCCCGCGTCGTGGGTGTCCGGCCGGGGAGCCGACGGTGATCCGCTGTCACCGGCCGAGCGGACGGTCGCCGGCGTGTGGCAGGACATCCTCGGCGTCGCCGACGTCGGCGCGGCGGACAATTTCTTCGAGCTCGGCGGCAACTCCCTGGTCGCCACCCGGATGGCGGTGCGGCTCCGCGAACTGTTCTCGGTCGACCTCCCGGTCGGCGACATCTTCCGCCACCCGACCGTGCGCGACCTGAGCAGCGCCATCACCGCGCGGGCGGACGACCGCACCGGCGGCCTTCCGGACATCATCCCGTCGGACACCACAGAAGCCGTACCGGCGTCGGCCAACCAGGAACAGATCTGGTTCATCTCCGAACTCGACATGGGCACGCGTGCCTACAACTACCAGGGCACGGTGCGGCTGCGTGGCATCCTCGACGTCGCGGCCCTGCGCGCGGCGCTCACGGACGTCGTGCGCCGCCACGAGATCATGCGCACGACGTTCCACAACCAGGACGGCGAGCTGGTGCAACGGATCCACGAGCCGTGGCCAGTGGAGCTGCCGGTGCATGACCTGTCCGGCATCACCGACGACGACGAACGGTCGGCCGCCTTCAACGCCGTGCTGGAACGCGCTGTTGGAGTCGACTTCGACGTGGCCGTCCTGCCGCTGGTGCGCTGGAGCCTGGTGCGGCTGCGGGCCGACGAGCACGTCTTCATCCACGTCGACCAGCACTTCGTGCACGACGGTTGGGCGTGGGGCGTGTTCCTCGCCGAGCTGGGCCGGGCCTACGAAGCACACACCCGCGGCACGGGCGACGTGCTGCCGCCGCTGCCGTTCCAGTACCGCGA
Source organism: Amycolatopsis sp. NPDC003861 (assembly GCF_053605405.1). Classification (NCBI taxonomy): domain Bacteria; kingdom Bacillati; phylum Actinomycetota; class Actinomycetes; order Pseudonocardiales; family Pseudonocardiaceae; genus Amycolatopsis; species Amycolatopsis sp. NPDC003861. The sequence continues at coordinate 30,855 of NZ_JBSGJD010000011.1, read as the reverse complement.
CTTCGCGCTGTGGCAACGTGACCTGCTGGCACGGGGCGCCTTCGACGACCAGTTGACGTACTGGCGGCGCGAGCTGGCGGACCTACCGGAGACGTTCACGTGGAAGACCACGGCGCACCGGCCGGCGACCACCACCCAGGCAGGCGAGCGGCTGCGCCACGTCATCGACCCCGAGTTGTACCGCGCCCTGCGCCGCTACTGCCGGGAGCGGGAGGTGTCGCTGTTCAGCTTCATGCTCGCCGGCTTCGACATCCTGGTCAACCGGTACACCGGGCAGGAGGACGTCGTCGTGGGCTCGACGTTCGCCAACCGGCCGACGCGCGGCTGTGAACAGCTGATGGGCATGTTCATCAACGTCGTGCCGATGCGCGGTGACCTGTCGGCGGACGTCACGGTCGGTGAGCTGGTCGAGCGCACGAAGGGCAAGGTGCTGGCCGCGTTCGACAACCAGGACGTGCCGTTCCGTGAGGTGGTGCGTGCGGTCGCTCCCCGGCGGGACGTCACCGTCCACCCGATCTTCCAGACGATGTTCAGCTTCCACGACGCGCCGGTGCCCGGTGAGGTGCTACCGGGCATGCCTAGCGAGATCATCGAGCGCAGCAACCACACCGCGAAGTTCGACCTGAACGTCATCGTGATTCCCCGCATCGAACAACTCGTCGGGGCGCAGGACGAGCCGGACGGTCCGCTCGTGGTGATGTGGGAGTACGCGACATCCGTGTTCGAGCGGGACACCGCCGAGCGGATGGTCGCCCACTATGAGAACATCCTGCGCGAGATGGTCGCCGGTCCACAGCGGCGGATCAGCGAGATCCGGATGCTCGGGGACGACGAGTGGCGGCGTGTCGTGACGGAGTGGAACGACACGAAGGCCGACTTCGGGCGGTGGCGGACCATCGTCGAGCTGTTCGAGGAGCGGGTCGCGGCCGTGCCGGACGCGCCCGCGATCGTCGCCGGCACCCGGACGGTGGCCTACCGCGAGCTCAACGAGCGGGCGAACCGGCTGGCGCACCATCTGCGCGGACTGGGAGTCGGTGCCGAGTCGCTGGTCGGCGTGTGTGTCGATCACTCGGTGGAGCTGTTCGTCGCGCTGCTGGGCGTGCTCAAGTCGGGTGCCGCGTACGTGCCGCTCGACGCGGAGCACCCGCGCGAGCGACTCGGCTTCATCCTGGCCGACACGCGCGCCGAGGTGGTCGTGACGGTCGACCGCTCGATCGGCGTCCTGCCGGACACGTTCACCGGCCACATCGTGCGCGTCGACCGTGACTGGCCCGCCATCACCGGATGTCCGGGCACCGATCCGGAGCCGGTGGCGGACGCGGAAGCACTGATGTACGTGATGTACACGTCCGGTTCCACGGGCACCCCGAAGGGCGTGCTGGTGCCCCATCACGGCGTCGCGAACTATCTGCTGTGGGCCGTCGACGGTTACGGCCTCGCGGGCGCGTCAGGAGCCCCGATGCTCGGTTCGATCGCGTACGACCTGTCGGTGCCGAACTTCCTGCTGCCGCTGATCGGCGGGAAGGACGTCACCCTGCTGGACCCGGACCGGTCGCTGGAGTCGCTGGCACGGCTGCTGCGGCAGCCGGGAGACTTCAGCCTGCTGAAGATCACCCCCGGCCATCTGGACGTGTTGCGCACCATGCTGGCCCCCGGCTCGGTGCACTCGGTGCGGACGTTCGTGGTCGGCGCCGACGAGGTCCGTCCCGAGACGGTGGCGGGCTGGCGTGCGATCGCGCCGGCCGCGAGGATCATCGACGAGTACGGTCCCACCGAGACGGTCGTCGGGTGCTCGACCTACGTGGTGCCGGACGACTTCGACCCGGCGGCGCCGGTCCCGATCGGCAGGCCGATCGCGAACACGCGCATGTACGCGCTGGATGACCACCTGCGGCCCGTGCCGACCGGTGTGGCCGGTGAGCTGTACATCGGTGGCGACTGCGTGGCAAGGGGATACCTGAACCGGCCCGGCATGACCGCGCGGCGCTTCGTGCCCGACCCGTTCGCCCCGACGCCCGGAGCGCGGCTCTACCGGACCGGCGACGTGATCCGGTTCGCGCCGGATGGGAACATGGAGTTCCTGGGGCGCAACGACGACCAGCTGAAGATCCGCGGCTACCGGGTCGAGCTGGGCGAGGTGCAGGCGCGGCTGATGAGCCATCCCGGCGTCGCCGACGCGGTCGTCGCCGCGTGGCGCGACGGCGACGGCCACCAGCGGCTTGCGGCCTACCTCGTCCTGGCCGGCGAGGCCGAGGTGCCGGTGACGGAACTGCGTGAACACCTGCGGCGAACGCTGCCGGAGTACATGATGCCGGCCAGGTTCGTCGTACTGGACGCCATGCCGCTGCTGCGCAACGGCAAGGTGGACCGCACCCACCTGCCCGCGCCGGAGTCCGTCGCCGAGCTCGGCGACACAGCGGCGGCAACCCGGCCGAGCACGGACACCGAACACGTGGTCGCGAGGGTGTGGGCTGACGTGCTCGGCGTGGAACGCGTTGCCGTCCAGGACAACTTCTTCGATCTGGGCGGGCATTCGCTGCTGGCCACGCGGATGGCGGCCCGGATCGGCCAGGAGTTCGGAGTCGAACTGCCGCTGCGCCTGATCTTCCTGAACCCGACCGTGGCGAGCTACGGCCGTGCGGTCGACGAGCGGCGTTCCGCCGCCGTGGCGTGCCGCTGAGCCGCTGCCGGGTGCTCTTTCCCGCCAGGAAAAGGAGATGTCGTGCCGAAAGCAGACCTGCGTCCGATACCCGATCCGGCCGGCGCCGTGCTCACCAGCGCCCGGCCACCGTCGGCCGACCGGCCGGCCACCAGGGTTCCGGTGCCCCGTGCGCAGCAACGACTGTGGCTGGCCGACCAGCTCACCGAGCACCACACGGCATTTCTCACCCGCGTCTTCGTCCGCTTGTCCGGCGACTTGGACGTGCCGGCGCTGCGTGGGGCGCTCGGCGAGATCGTGTCCAGGCACGAGGTGTTGCGGACCTCGCTGTCCGTCGAGGACGGTGAGGTGGCCGGTTACCTCCGGCCGGCCGGCGAGTTCGCGCTCGGCGTGGAGGATGTCGCACCCGAGGGACTCGACGGCGTGCTCCGCGCCGAGATGACCGAGCCGTTGGACGTCACCCACGGCATCCCGGTGCGGGCTCGCCTGCTCCGGCTCGGTGCCCGGGACCACGCGTTGCTGGTCACCACCCATCACTTCGCCTTCGACGAGGAATCAGCACCCGTTCTGCTGCGCGAGCTCAGCGCGTTCTACGCCGCGCGGCACGACGGCGGACCGGCGTTGCCCCCACTGCCCAGGCAGTTCCGCGAGCTGATGGCCGAGGAGGAGGCCCGCCACGACGCGGGAAAGCTGGCGTCACTGGTGGCCCAGCGGCGCGCGGCACTCGGCGACCGCGGCCCGTTCGAACTGGCCGGCGACCGTCCCCGGCCCACGGTCCGCACCGGCAAGGGGGCGCTGCGCCACGCTTTCGAGCTGCCCGCCGAGACCGTGCGCCGGCTGACCAGGGTCGGCTGCGGGCAGGCCGCGAGCCTGTACATGGTGCTGCTCGCCGGTGTGCACACCGTGCTGTACCGCTACACCGGCCGCGCCGACGTGACGACGGGCAGTTCGTCGTCGACCCGGGTCACGCCGGAGAGCGACCGGCTGATCGGACCGTTCCTCACCATGCTGACGCTGCCCGGCGATCTGTCCAGGAACCCGGCGTTCACCGAACTCGTCGGCCGGACCAGGGACGTGGTGCTGGACGCCTACGAGGCGCGGCCGCTGCCGTTCGAGACGCTCGTCGCGGAACTGGGCGAGGCGCGGGATCCGGCCCGCACCCCGCTGTTCCAGATCCTCGTCGACTTCACGGTGCCCAGCCCGGCACCTCGGATCGGGGACCTCGACGTCGAGCGGATCGCCGGCCACAACGGCGGCGCGAAGTACGACCTGTCGGTCGAGTTCCGCCAGGTCGGCGACCGCGTCCGCTGCGACCTGGAATGGGACACGGCCCTGTACGACGAGCCGACCGTCGTGCGCTTCGGCGAGCACCTGCGAGCCGTCCTGGTGGCGGTCGCCGACGACCCTTCGCTGCGGCTGGACGACGTGCCGATGCTGGCCGCCGGGGAGATCGCCGGCCTGCGCGCGCTGGGCACGCCGGAGCCGGCGGCGGCGCCGGCCCGGTGCCTGCACGACCTCTTCCGGGCGCAGGTGGCGCGGACTCCGCACGCGACCGCCGTGACCGGCGGCGACGCCTCCCTGACCTACGCGGAACTGGCGGCCAGGGCCACGGAGATCGCCCATGGTCTGGTCGCTCTCGGCGTCGGGCCGGACGTGCCGGTCGGCGTCCTGCTCGACAGGTCGGTCGACATGGTGGCCACCGTGCTCGGCATCCTGCTGGCCGGTGGCGCCTACCTGCCGATCGACCCGGCCGCGCCCCCGGCCCGGGTACGCCGGTTGCTGGGCGCCGCGAACGCCGTGGTGTGCGTCGCGGACCGGCCGGGCGGGGACGGCTGCCGGTTCAGCACGGCCGGCGAACTCGTCCGGCAGGCGGAGCGTGGCGATGGCGACCTCCCTGCCGTGTCCGTCGACCACCTGTGCGCCGTGTACTTCACGTCCGGCTCGACCGGCGAGCCGAAGGCCGTCGCGTGCACGCACCGCGGTTGGTACAGCCAGCTGGCGAACCTCCAGGATCGCTACGAACTGGCTCCGGGTGAGCCGGTGCTGCTGAAGACGCCGTTGAGCTTCGACGACGTGGCACGGGAGATCTTCTGGCCACTGATGGTCGGCGCCCGGATCGTGGTGCTGCCACCGGGACTGCACCGTGATCCGCGCGCACTCCTCGCGGCCGCCATCGAACACCGCCTGGTGTGGCTCCAGTTCGTGCCGGGCATGCTCGCGCCGTTCCTGGACGAGATCCGGCCCGAGCACGAGCCGGCGCTCCGCGTACTGCGGCACGTGGTGTCGGACGGCGATCGCCTGCGCCCGGAAACGGTCGCGGTGTTCCACGCTCGGCTCGGCGCGGTCGGTTGCTGCCTGAACAACCATTGGGGCACGACGGAAGCATCGATCGACTCGACACACCACAGGTGTGGTCCCGCCGACGCGCGGCACGGTACGGAAGCGGTCGCGTTGGGCCGGCCGATGGCCGACAACGACGTGTACGTCCTGGACCCCGTCCTGCAGCCGGTGCCCCGAGGGGCGGTCGGCGAGCTGTGCATCGGTGGCCCCGTGCTCGCCCGCGGCTACCTGGGCGATCCGGGACGTACCGCGCGTGCGTTCGTGCCGCACCCGTGGCGGCCCGGTGAGCGCCTGTACCGCACCGGGGACACCGGTCGCATCGGGTCCGACGGGAACCTGCGGTACCGCGGTCGTCGCGACCACCAGGTGAAGGTGCGTGGCGTGCGGATCGAACTCGGCGAGATCGAAGCGGCGGTGCGGGCGTTCCCCGGGACGACCGACGCCGTGGTCACCACGTGGGAACCCGTTCCCGGCGATCACCAGCTGGCCGCCTACGCCGTGGTCACCGGCGAGCCGGATGCGGCGGCCAGGGGAGGGCTGCGCGAGTTCCTGGTGGACCACCTGTCGCCGGCCATGGTCCCCACCGCACTCATCCTGCTCCCACGCCTGCCGCGGACACCGGGCGGCAAGGTCGACCGCAACGCGCTGCCCGCACCGCATCCCGACGCGCTGCGCGACACGCCGTTCACGCCGCCGGGCACCGACGCCGAGCAGGCCGTCGCCGAGATCTGGGCCGCCGTGCTGGGAGTGCCGCGGCTCGGCGCGGACGACGACTTCTTCACCGTCGGCGGCCACTCGCTGCTGGTGGTGCGGGCCGTGAACCGGATGCGCGACGCGTTCGGCGTGGACGTGCCGCTGCGCTTGGTGTTCGAGCATCCCACGGTCCGGGCGGCGGCCGGCGAGATCGAGAAGCTGATCATCGCCGAGCTGGAGGCGATGAGTGACGACGAGGCCGACCGGCTCGCCGTCGAGGCCGGCGCCACCCGGCGCACCACTGGAAGGTGAGAGGAGAACGACCATGTCCGAGTCCGGCGAGCGTCAGTTCACAGTCGTCGTCAACGACGAGGAGCAGTACTCGATCTGGCCGGCCGGCCGCACCGCACCGGCCGGCTGGACGGCAGTAGGCGTCACCGGCACCGAGGACGAGTGCGTGGCGCACATCGAACGGGTGTGGGTGGACATGCGCCCGCGCAGTCTGCGCCGCTGACCCGTACCGCCACCACCGCCACCACCGCAACCACGCCCAGGGAGCGATCCATGACAAGCACCCGGCCCGCCGGACTGTCGACCGCGAAGCAGGCGCTGCTCCGGCAACGCCTGCGGGGCGCCGCGGCGGGCAGGGCCGCCGGCATACCGCGGCGACCCACCGGCAGTTCGCCCCTTTCTCCCGTGCAGCACGGTATGTGGGTCACGAACCAGTTCCTCGCCAGTACCGCGCTCTACTGCGTGCCCAAGGTGCGACGGCTGCGGGGCGCCGTGGACGTCGAGGCGTTGCGCCGGGCGCTGGACTGGCTCGTCGAACGGCACGAGATCCTGCGGACGACGTACTCCGACGAGGCGGCGCCGGCGCAGCGGATCCTCCCGGCCGCCCCGGCCGCGCTGCGCCTGGCCGACGTGCGCGACGGTCCGGCGGAGGGGCGGTGGGCCGAGGCGATGCGGTTGACCACGGAGGAGATCGGCACGCCGTTCGACCTCGTCGGCGGCCCGGTGTTCCGTGCCCTCCTGGTCACCGTCGCCGCCGACGACCACGTCCTCGTGCTGAACACCCACCACATCGCCAGCGACGACTGGTCCAGCCAGGTGATGCTGCGCGAACTCGACGAACTGTACGGTGCCGGGCACGCGGGCCGCCCGGCTCGACTGGCGCCGTTGCCGATCCAGTACGCGGACTACGCGCACTGGCAGCACGACCGGCTGTCCGGCGAGCGGGAACGGCAGCAGCTGGACTACTGGCGGGACGCGCTGCGCGACACGCCGCACGTGCTGGAGCTGCCCACCGACCTGCCGAGGCCGGCCGTGCCCTCACACGAAGGCGACGTCGTGCGGTGCGTGCTCCCGTCCCGGCTGGCCACGGAGGTCCGCGGACTCGCGAACAGTCACGGCGTGACCGTCTACACGGTACTGCTGGCTGCGTTCGCCTTGGTGCTGAGGCACTTCTGCGGCCAGCAGCGGTTCGCGATCGGTTCGCTGGTGTCGGGGCGCAACGCGGCCGAGACCGAGCCACTGGTCGGGCTGTTCGCGAACGCTGTGGCGCTGCCCGTGGACCTGTCCGGCGAGCCGACGTTCGCCGACGCCCTCCGCCGCTGCCACTCCGCCGTCCTGGGCGCGTTCGACCACCAGGACGTCACCTTCGAGCAGGTCGTCGCGGCGACCGAGGCCGATCGGACCGCCTCCCGCAATCCTGTCTACCAAGTGATCTACCAGTGCTTCGAGGCGAGCGAGCGTTCCGCGGACCAGTTGTCCCACCTGCGTGCCGAACCGGTGGACATCACGGTGCCCACGGCCAAGGTCGACCTGACGCTCAACGCGGTCAACACCGCCCACGGCATCGAACTCGCACTCAACTACGCAGTCGACCTGATCACCGCGGGCACGGCCGATCGCCTGCTCAACCGGTACCTGGTCAACGTCGTCGAGTACGCGGTGGCGCACCCGGACGACGTGGTGAGCCCGCGGATCATGATGGGAGAGGCCGAACGGGCACTGGTCACCCGAATCTGGGCACGGCGCGCGGGCACCGAGCACGGCGCTCTCGGTGAAACCGTCGTCGACCTGTTCCGCGACGTCGCGGCCACCCGGCCCGATTCCGTGGCCGTGACGTGCGAGGACGCCGTTGCGACCTACGCTGAACTGGACGAGGTCACCGACCGGCTGGCCGCCGGACTGCGTGCGGCGGGCGTCACCGATGGCGACGTCGTCGGCGTCGCGCTGCCCCGGGGCGTCGACCTGGTGGCCGCGGTGCTGGGCGTGCTCAAGGCCGGCGCCGCCTATCTTGCGCTCGACCTGACCTACCCGGCTGCGCGACGCGAGCAGATCGTCGCGGATGCCGGCGCGCGCTTCGTGATCGCCGACGAACCGGGCGGGCTCCGGTTCGCCGACCTGTGCGACCGGACCGGCCCACCGGTGACCCGCGCGCGGCCGGAACCGGCCGACCTGGCGTACGTGATGTACACGTCGGGATCCACCGGAACGCCCAAGGGCGTGCAGATCTGCCACCGGGGCCTGGTCAATCTGCTGCGCGGCGCGCGGGACGTCACGGAGACTGGGCCCGACAGCCGCTGGCTGCTGCTCACGGCGCTCAGTTTCGATCCGTCCACCCTGGAGCTGTTCCTGCCGTTGATCACGGGTGGCCGGGTGGTCGTCCTGCCGGAGTCGGCCCGGGTCGACGGCGCCGAGCAGTGCCGCGTCATTAGGGAGCAGGCCGTGACGCACGTGCAGGCCACGCCGTCGGGTTGGCGGCTGCTCGTCGGCGCGGACTGCGTCGCGCCGGAGGTGGTCGCGATCACGGTCGGCGAGGTGATGCCGAAGGACCTGCTGCGCGAGGTGTGCGCCCGCACCCGACGGCTCGTCAACGCCTACGGCCCCACCGAGATCACGGTCTACGCGACGTACGCCGAGTGCACCGGCGACGGCGTGCCGAGCGTCGTGGGCCGGCCGGCCGCGAACGTGCCCGTGTACGTCTTGGACGAGCGGTTGGACCCGGTGCCGGCGGGTGCGCGCGGCGAGATCTGCGTCGGCGGTCCCGGCGTCGCGTGGGGATACCGCGGCCGGCCCGGCCTGACGGCGACCCGTTTCGTGCCCGACCCGTTCGGGCCACCCGGTTCCCGGCTGTACCGCAGCGGCGACCGGGGGCGGTTCCGGCAGGACGGCCAACTGGACCTCCAGGGACGGATCGACAACCAGGTGAAGATCCGTGGCCACCGGGTCGAGCCCGGTGAGGTCGAGGCCCTGCTCGCGGCGCATCCGGACGTCGCGCAGGCGGTCGTCGCCGCGGTGCCGGGACCGGCGGGACTGCGGTTGGTCGGCTACGTCGTGCCGGCCGCCGGGACTGCGCCGCGCCGGCCGGACTTGGAGCGCGAACTGCGACGACATCTCGCCGACCGCCTGCCCGGCTACATGGTGCCCAGTGGGTTCGTCGCCGTGGCACGGATGCCGCTCACCCGCACCGGCAAGGTCGACCGGAAGGCACTGCCGGCGCCGACCGGGGCCGAGCCGGTCGGCTCGGACGGCGGCGGGATCGCACTGCCGTCCACCGACGCCGAGCGTGTGCTCGCGCGCGTGTGGGCCTCGGTGCTCGGCCGGACGTCGGTCGGCGTGCGGGACAACTTCTTCGACATCGGCGGCGATTCGGTGTCCGCCATCTTCGTCGTGGCGGCTGCCCGGGACGCCGGCCTGCTGATCAGTCCCCGCCAGGTGCTCACCCAGCAGACCCTCGATGAACTGGCAGCGGTGGCGCGGCCGGTCGCCTCGGACGAGGACGCCGGCGAGGCCGTCGACGCTGGCGTGTTCCCGCTGTCGCCGCTGCAGGCCGGCATGCTGTTCCACGCCCTGTTCGAGCCGTCGAGTACGGATTACGTCGTCCAGTCCAGCTATGTGATCGAGGGTGACCTCGACGCGTCGGTCCTCCGGCGCGCCTGGGAATTCGTCGTCGCACGGCATCCGGTGCTGCGTACCACGTTCGCGTGGGAAGGCAGGCCGCGGCCGGTGCAGGTCGTGCACGAGCATGCGGACGTCGACCTCACCGAACTGGACTGGCGACAGGTCCCGATGGACCGGCTGGCCGAGCGGATGGCCGCACACCTCGCGGCGGAGCGGGACCGCGGCTTCGACCTGGAGCACGTGCCACCCCTGCGGTTCGACCTGATCCGGGTGGCCGACGGCGGTCACCGCTTCGTGTGGCACGGCCACCATGTCCTGCTCGACGGCTGGAGCATCCAGTTGGTGCTGCGCGAGGTGTTCGCGATCTGCCGCGGCCTGCGGGACGACGGCGTGCCGCCGGCACTGCCGGAACCGGTTCCGTTCAGTCGACACGTGGAGTGGCTGGCCGGTCGTGACGTTCCGGCCGCCGACGCGTACTGGCGGCGGGAACTCGGCGACGTCACCGAGCCGACCCGCCCGACGGTGCTGGCTCCGGAGCCCGGTACCGGACGCGATCCACGCCGGCAGGACGTGGCGTCGGCCCACGTCGACGTTCCCGGCGAGGTCGCTGCCGCGCTCCGCGAACTGGCCCGCGCGAACCGGATCACCGTCGGTTCCGTCGCGCACGCCGCGTGGGCGTTGCTGCTGCACAGGTACAGCGGTGTGCGGGACGTCGTGTTCGGCGCGACCATGACCGGCCGGTCCGGCGGTTTCCCCGGCGCCGAGCGGACCATCGGCATGCTGATCAACACATTGCCGCTGCACGTGCGGATTCCGCGGGACATGACGGTCGTCGACTGGCTGGCCGCCGTGCACGGCCAGGTGACCGAACTGCGGGACTTCGAATACTGCTCGCTCGTGGAAGCGCAGCGACACAGCCAGGTCCCGGCCGGCCAGCGGTTGTTCGACACCATCCTGATGTTCGAGAACTTCACGCACCAGCGGCCGGACGCCCGATCCGGCCTCACGGTGACGGCCGAACACCTGCGGGAACAGACCGGCTATCCGCTGGTGGCCAACATCCGCCTGCACGACGGGCTGGACGTGCGCCTCGACTACCAGCCCGACCGGATCGACGCGGACGACGTGCGCCGGCTCGGCGAGCACTTCCGGCTGTTGCTCACGGCGTTCGCCACTCGACCGGACGTCCCGGTGGCCGACCTGCCCGCGCTACCCGCTGCCGAACGTGCCTCGGTGATCGAGCGGTTCAACGACACCGCGGCGCCGTATCCCGCCGGGCGCTGCCTGCACGAGCTGTTCGAAGACCAGGCCGACCGCACACCCGATGCGACGGCCGTGCTGGCCGGCGGCGAGGCGGTGTCCTATCGCGACCTCGAGCAGCGGGCGAACGCGTTGGCGCACCATCTGATCGGCCTCGGCACCGGACCGGGGAGCCTGGTGGCCGTCTGCGTCGGGCGCGGCGTCGGCATGGCCGTCGCCGTGCTGGCCGTGCTCAAGGCCGGCGCCGCGTACGTCCCACTGGATCCGGAGTACCCGGCCGACCGCCTGGAGTTCATGACGGCCGACACCGACGCCGCGGTCGTGCTGACCGAGACCCGCGCGGCACGCCGCCTGCCCGCGATCACGGGGCACGTGGTGTGCCTCGACGACGCCGAGGAGGCCGCCCGCGTCGCGCGGTACCCGACGACGCGCCCAGACCGCGCGGCGACGTCCGACGACCTGTCCTACGTGATCTACACGTCGGGATCCACCGGCCGCCCCAAGGGAACCCTCATCCGGCACGGGGGGATCGTGAACTACGTGTCCTGGATGGCACGCGAGTTCCCGCTGACCGAAGGGGACAAGGTCCTGCAGTTGGCCGCGCTCAGCTTCGACATCTCCGTGTACGAGATGTTCTGGCCGTGGAGCGGCGGTGCGGCGACGATCCTCGCGCGCCCCGACGGTTACAAGGACCCGCAGTACATCGTGGACACGATGGTCGCCGAGTCCGTGACGGCGGCGCACTTGGTGCCTTCCCTGCTGCGCGCGCTGCTTCCACTGGCCGCCGACCGGAAGCTGCCGCTGCGTTGGCTGTTCGCGAGCGCCGAGGCGATGACGCCGGACGTGATCCGCGACTGGGAACGGCTCGGCCCGGGGATACCGCTGCTGAACCTGTACGGCGCGACCGAGGTCTCCGTGGACTCCACGGCGTGGACCTGTGACTCGACGGCGGGCCTGGTGTCGGTCGGCCGCCCGATCGCCAACACGCGTGTCTACGTGCTCGACGACGTGGACCGCCCGGTGCCCATCGGTGTCGCGGGCGAAGCGTGCCTGGCCGGTGCCAGCGTCGGCCGCGGTTACCACGGGCGGCCGGGACTCACGGCTCGGCGGTTCGTGCCCGACCCGTTCGGGCCACCGGGCAGCCGGATGTACCGGACCGGAGATCTGGTGCGGTGGCTGGCGAACGGGACGCTGGAATTCCTGGGCAGACTGGACCACCAGGTGAAGATCCGTGGGTTCCGCGTGGAACTGGGCGAGGTCGAGGCGGTGCTGACCGCGCACCCGCGGCTGGCGCACGCGGCCGTGGTCGCTCCGCAGGACGCGGCGGCACCGCGGCGGCTGGTGGCCTACGTCGTGCCGAGGGGCGACCACGTCCCGACGACGTCCGAGCTGCGGGCACACGTCCAGGAGAGGCTGCCGGACTACATGGTTCCGTCGACGTTCGTGGTGCTGCCCGCCCTGCCGTTGAATCCGAACGGCAAGGTGGACCGAGCGGCGCTGCCGTCACCCGACGGTGCGCGGCCGGAGCTGGACGCGACGTTCGTGGCGCCCAGCACGGAGACCGAACGGGTACTCGCCGACGTGTGGCGTGATGTGCTGGGCGTCGGCGACGTCGGCGTGCACGACGACTTCTTCGAGCTGGGCGGTGACTCGATCCTGTCGATCCAGGTGATGGTGCGCGCCCGCAGGGCAGGGCTGACGATCACCCCGAAGCTGATGTTCGCCAACCCGAGCATCGCTCAACTGGCTGCCGCCGTCGGCGCCACGCCCGCCCCCGCGGCGCACGCGGACCAGGGGACGGTCAGCGGGGACATGCCGCTCACCCCGATCCACCGCTGGTTCACCGAGCTGGACTGGCCGCACGACCACTACAACCAGTCGGTGCGGCTGCGCTGGACGCGGCCGGTGCGGGTCGAGCCACTGCGCGACGCGTTGCACGCGCTGGTCACCCATCACGACGCGCTGCGGCTGCGTGCCCGAAGCGTGGCGGGAACGTGGCGCGAGCACATCGATCCGGTCGAGACCGCCGACCTGCTGGCGGTCGTGGACACCGGTGGACTCGCACCCGAGCACGCGGCGGACGCCGTCCGGCGAGCCGCCGACGAAGCCCATCGCGGCCTCCGGCTCGACACCGGCCCGCTGCTGCGGGCGGTGCTGGTCCGCGGTGGTGCCCAGCCGGACGAGTTGATCCTCTCCGTGCACCACATGACGGTGGACACGGTGTCGTGGGGCATCCTGCTGGACGACCTGGCAACCGCCTACCGGCAACGGCTGCGCGGCGAACCGTGGCACCTGCCCGCGAAGACGACATCCTTCTGGCACTGGGCGAACCGGCTGGCCGGGTACGCCGGCGGCGAGGAGTTCGCGCCGGAAGCCGAGTACTGGCGGACACCGGCGCAGCCCTGCCCGATCCCGGTCGACCGTCCGGGCGCCAACGTCCAAGGCTCGACCGCGACCGTCACCACGGTACTGGCCGCGGACGACACCGAGGCGCTGCTCCGGTCCGCGCACGCGGCCTACCGCACGCGCGTCGACGACGTGCTGGTCACCGCGCTGGCCCAGGCCGTCGCCGACCACACCGGCCGCACGTCGGTGCACGTCGACCTGGAGCACCACGGTCGCGAGCCGTTGTTCGACGACGTGGACCTGACACGCACGGTCGGGTGGTTCACCACCATCCGTCCGCTGCGCGTCAAACTGTCCACACCGGACGATTTCCCCAGCTGTGTCCGGACCGTGCGGGAACACCTGCACACCATGCCGCACCACGGCATCGGGCACGGCATAGCCCACCACATGCGGCACCCGCGACAGGATCACGCGGTGGCGTCGCTGCTGTTCAACTATCTCGGCCAGACGCACAGCGCGTCACAGACGGGCGTGTTCGTCCAGGACGACGACGTGCCGGGCACCGTCCGGGCACCGGCCGGCGTACGGCCCTATCCGATCGAGGTCAACTGCGTGGTCGCCGACGGCCGGTTCCAGGCGCACTGGACCTACTCGCGCAACCTTCACCGGGACGACACGATCACATCGCTGGCCGAGCGCTTCACCACGCGGCTCGTGGCACTGCTGCGCCACTGCCGGTCCGTGGCGCAGCAGCGTTCCGGTACCGGTCCGCACAGCGCGGAACGACGTTTCGTGGAGCGGTGGCTGCCCGGCCTGCCGCTGACGCGGCTGAGCCTGCTGCGGCACCGCGTGCCCGGAGCCGCGGTCGCCGTGGTCGCGGACGGCGAGGTCGTGCGGGAATGGGGCGAAGGCGTGGTCGCGGCGGGCGCGGACGTGCCCGTGCGCCGGGACACGCTGTTCCAGGCCGGCTCGGCCAGCAAGCACGTGACGGCCCTGGCCGTGCTCCGGCTCGCCGACGCGGGGATTCTCGACCTCGACGAGGATGTCAACAGCTACCTGCGCGCGTGGCGTCTCACACCGCTGGACGCTCGGCGACCGGTGACACTGCGGCACCTGCTGTCGCACACCGCCGGCCTGACCGAGGACGAATACGACGGCGAAGGCGCACGCCACCCGGACCATCCGGTGCCCACCCTGGTGGACGTCCTGGACGGCCGCCCGCCCGCGGCCACCGCGCCGGTGCGGGCCGAAACAGCCGCCGGGCAGCGGTTCCGCTACTCCGGCAACCACTTCGTCGTCATCGAGCAGGTGCTGTGCGACGTGACCGGCCGGCCGTTCCCTGCCTTGATGCGCGACCTCGTGCTCGATCCGCTCGGCATGCGTGACAGCGGCTACGGCACGGAGTTCGCGCGCGGCCGGGGCGACGCCGTGGCCATCGGCCACGACCGTGACGGAACGCCGGTCGACGGTGGCTGGCGTGTGTACCCGTCGGCGACCGGTGGTCTCTGGGTGAGTGCGGGCGACCTGGCGCGGGTGGCGGCGGCGATCCATCGCGCGGTCACCGGCGGCGAATCGGTGCTGTGCCGGTCCAGGGCCGCCGAACTGCTCACCCCGGCCGGCGGCGCCGCCTACGGGTTGGGCACCGTGGTCCGCACCGTGGACCGGGTCCGCTGGTTCGGGCACTCGGGCGAGACCACCGGATACCGCTGCTGGTCACAGGTCGGCCTGGAGTCCGGAGCGGGATTCGTGCTCATGGTCAACGGCGACGCGGGTCGTGAGGTGGCCGCCGATCTGGTCACCGAACTGGAATGCGGCCTGCACGTGTGGGTGGACCGGCAGGAGACGGTGACAGCCGTCCGATAGGAGTGCGAAGTCACTCGAATAGCCCGTGGCGAGACGCTTTTTCCGGATCGAGGAGGCAGGCGTGACGAACGACGAGACCGTGGCGACAGATGGGGTGCGGCGCCGGGTGGAACTCCGCAGCGACACCTTCACCCTCCCGACGCCGCGAATGCTGGCCGCTATGACGGCCGCCGAGCTGGGCGACGACGTCTACGGCGAGGACCCCACGGTCGGCGAGCTGGAGGCCCTGGGAGCGCGCCTGCTGGGCAAGCAGGCCGGGTGCTTCATGCCCAGCGGCACCATGGGCAACCTGGCCAGCATCATGGTCCACTGCCCGCGTGGCGCCAAGGTGATCGTGGGGGAGGAATCGGACATCTACGTGTACGAGGCCGGTGGCGCATCGGTGTGTGGTGGAGTCGTGTACCACCCGATTCCGAACCAACCGGACGGCACGCTGCGTCTCGACGCGATCGAAGCCGCGTTCCCGCCCGACCCGGCCGACCCGCAGTTCGCGCGTCCGGCGTTGCTGTGCCTGGAGAACCCACAGAACCACAGTGGTGGCCGGATCCTCCCGGCGACGTACCTGCGGGAGGTCGCCGACCTGGCCGCCGCGAACGGCATCGCCGTGCACCTGGACGGAGCGCGGATCTTCAACGCCGCGCTGGCCGGCGGAACACCCGTCGAACAGATCGCCGGCTACGCGGATTCCGTCCAGTTCTGCCTCTCCAAGGGCCTCGGTGCGCCGGTCGGCTCCATGGTCGTCGGGACGACCGAGTTCGTCGGGCGGGTACGGCGCGTGCGCAAGATGCTCGGCGGCGGCATGCGGCAGAGCGGCGTGCTGGCGGCCGCGGGGCTCGTGGCCCTGCGCAGCCGGGATCGGCTGGCCGACGACCACGCCACCGCACGGCGGCTGGCCGACGGGCTCGCCACGATTCCCGATGTCCTCGTCGATCCGGACGAGGTCGTGATGAACATGGTCTTCTTCCGGATCGACAGCCCCGGCGTCGCCGTCTGCGAACTCATCGCCGCCTGCGGTGCTCGCGGCGTGGCGCTCGCGGAGCTCGGCCCCGGGCGGATCCGGTGTGTCACGCACCAGGGCGTCACCGCAGAGGACGTCGACTACGCGGTCGAAGTCCTGCGTTCCCTCATCGCCGCTCCACCAACCAGTTCTCAGCCGGTCAGGAGAAGCCATGCCATCCACGAACCCGTCGTTTCCCGTTGACGTCCGTCCGGGGCTGTCACCGGAGGAGTTCCGCGCGAGCTACGTCAACCGGAAACCCGTTCTGATCAAGGGGGCGCTCGACCACCTCGCGGCGACGACGCGGTGGTCGCTGCCCTACTTCCAGTCCCTCGCCCCCGACCTGCCGGTCCGGTTGAAGACCGGTCGCGTCGCCGACGGCCTCACCACGACGGTGCGGCTGGCGGACTACTGCCGCACGGTGGCCGACTGGGAGGCGCAGGTGGCCGCGGGTACGGCGACCAGCGACCCGCCCGCGTACATGCACGACGTGCCGCTGCTCTCACTGCTCCCGGAGCTGCGGGCGGACCTGGAGAAGTTCCCCGCCGAACTGCTGCCCAGGTTCTTCCGCGACCAGTGGTGGATCTTCCCGCAGTTCTTCATCGGCCCGTCGCGTTCCCAGACGCCGTTGCACTTCGACACGCTGCTCACGCACAATCTGTTCTTCCAGTTCGAGGGCAGCAAACGCTTCGTGACGGTCGACTCGGCCGACCGGGACCGCTGCTACACCTACCACTGGCGCTGGTCTCGCGTCGACCCGGAGAATCCGGACCTGGAGCGGTTCCCCGGCTTCCGCGGCGTGGCTCTGCGCACGTGTGTCGTCGAAGCGGGTGACCTGTTCTACATGCCGCCCGGAACGCTGCACAAGGTCGTGTCTCTCACCGAGTCGGTCTCCTTCAACATCGACTGGCACGACCGGCGCAGTGCGGTGGCCGGCCTGGCCGCGGTGCGGCACGGTATGCCACTGCCGAACCTCCGCTACAACGCGTTGCTGGCCCTCGGCGTCTGTGGCCGGGTACCGCTGCGCGCCCTCATGCCAGCCCTCAGGTCCTACTTCGAGTACATCTCCTAAGGAGCCGTCGTGCTACGCACCCTGATGAAGTCCAAGGTCCACCGGGCGACAGTCTCCGAGGCGAACCTGCACTACGTCGGTTCCCTCACCCTGGACCGGGAACTGATGGATCTCGCGGATCTGGTCCCGAACGAAAAGGTCCAGGTCGTGAACGTCACCAACGGCGAACGGCTGGAGACCTACCTCCTCGAAGGCGCACCCGGTTCGGGAGTCCTGTGCCTCAACGGCGCCGCGGCACGCCGGGCGCAGGTCGGGGACACCGTGATCGTCATCGCGTACGGCGTGTACGACGAGCAGGAGGCACGGCGGCACGTGCCGAAGGTCGTGCTGTGCCAGCAGGACAATCGAGGCACGTTGCTGGGTGACACGGAACCGGCCGGCACGACCACGGACGAACTGCTGGCGGTACCACGATGATGCCGGGGCGCCACCGGCCGGACCACGCACCCGGGTCCGGCCGGTGGCCTTCCCCGGACGACCGTCAAGCCGTCACCAAGGCACCGTCGTTCCGTCACGGAGCCGAGTAGTCGATGCTCACCGAGTCAGTGAGCCGGTGGCAGGCGGCCCACAGCTGGGCGAGCTTGTCCTCGTAGTCCGGGTCGGCGTCGTCCAGCAGCACGCCGAGCGTGGTGCCGCTGTGGGCCGTGACGACGCCGAGTGCGCCGACCTCACGACTGAGCGCCACGGCGTCGTCGAGCAGTCGCTTGGACTGCAGTCGCTGGTTCATCTCGGCGCTACGGGTGGCGAGCCGGCCGAGTGTCCGCGTGTCACCCGCCGCCACGGCATCCCGTGCCTCGGCCAGCATGGCTTCGTACGACGACATTTCCTTGGTACTGTAGGCCTTGGGCACCTCGTTGAACGCGATGGTGTCCACCGTGCCGCCCTCGTCCATGCCGACGATCGTCAGCGGCGGCAGCCCGCCGAGTTCGACCAGGAGCCGGACCTCGCGGTGGCAGAAGGCGACGGCGGCGTCGTACATGACGCCGTCGGTCGGTTCGACGCCGCGGAGCAGTTCCTCGGCAGCGGCGGGCGTGAGGTCCAACTCGAACGCGTCGGCGATCGCGCGTGCGCACGCGATGAGGTCGGCCGACGAACTGGCCATTCCCTTGCCCACCGGTAGCGTGCTCTCGATCGTCAGCAGGCCACCGCGTGCCAGGCCGTAGCGGGACAGCATCCGATCGGCGAGCGCACGGGACTTGGTCCGGCCACCCGGCTGGACGCGCAGCGGCTCGCCGGGTTCGGAACGGAACCGGGCGTGCGACCAGCGCCCGACCGGTAGCGTGACGAGGAAGTCGCGTCCGTCCGGCGGTAGCGCACCTTGGATCAACTCGCCGAAGGTGCCGCGGCAGCGGCCGTTGCCGACGACGGACGACACAGTCCTGTCCATGACCGCAGCTCTCACCGTACCGGCACCGCCTTTCGCTTCGAACGGAAACATCGAACCGTCGCCCGGTTCCCCATGCAAGGTTCGGTGTGCCGGCTATTGGTTCACCCTCTCCTCCCTATCGACGGCGGATCATCTCGTGCCGTCGGCACCGGAGTGCGCGATACTGATTCCGTGGACGACGACACACCGACAGGGGAAACGGACGTCAGGCCTGCCAGAACCGGCCGCGGTCTCGGGCCGGACTATTGGCGACTGTGGACGGCTGAAGGCCTGTCGAACCTCGCCGACGGGATCATCAAGGTCGCCATACCACTGGTTGCCTTGGCGTACACGCGTTCGCCCGCGTTGATAGCCGGCCTCACGTTCGCGTTCACCTTGCCGTGGCTGCTGTTCGCGCTGCCGGCCGGTGTGCTAGTGGACCGCGTCGACCGCCGCACCGCGTTGCTGGCCGCGAACGCGGTCCGGGCCGGTGTGCTCGCCGTGCTCCTGGTGGTCGTGCTGTCGCATGCGGGCTCGATCTGGTTGCTCTATGCTGGCGTGTTCTGCATCGGAGTCGCGGAAACGGTGTACGGAACGGCGGCACAGTCGATGGTGCCGCGGTTGGTGTCGCCGGACCGGTTGTCCCGCGCCAACAGCCGTCTGTTCGCAGTCGAACTGACTGCCAACGAGTTCGTGGGACCACCGTTGGCCGGCCTGCTCGCCGCCGCCGGCGCTGCGATGGCGTTCGCGACGCCCCTTGGCCTGTGGGCGGTGACTCTTGGCGCGATCGTTTTGCTGCGTGGTCGTTTCCGGGCCGAGCGGACGGTCCGCACTACGATCCGCGCCGACCTTGCGGAGGGACTGCGCTTCGTGTGGCAGGACCGGCTGTTGCGCGTCCTCGCCGCCATGACCGGCGCCTACAACTTCGCAACCAACGCGACGTTGGCCGTCTTCGTCCTCTACGCCATCGGGCCCACGTCCGCGATGGGCCTGTCCCAGCAGGCGTACGGTCTCCTGCTGGCCACGATCGCCGCCGGTAGTGTGATTGGTTCCTTCACCACGGAACTGGTCACGCGACGGCTTGGCCGGGTGCGTTCCCTCGCGCTGGCCGTTCCCGGCGGGGCCCTGCTGGTTGGCATACCGGCCGTCACCAGCAATCCGTATGTAGTGGGTGCCGGTTTCTTCCTGGGCGGCGTTGCGAACATCGTCTGGAACGTCATCGTCGTGTCGCTCCGCCAGCAGCTCGCGGGTGACCGGCTGATCGGCCGGGTCAACAGCGCCTACCGGCTGCTCGCCTGGGGCATGATGCCGCTGGGCGCGGCGGCCGGCGGCATCCTGGCCCAGTTCGTCGGACTGCGCGCGGTGTTCGTCGTCATGGCCGTGATCATGCTCGTGATGACCGTCGGCATGCGGACCGTCGCCGCGTACCTGCCGGCGGCGGAGCAGCGAACCACAGGGCGGACCTGACGCGGACCGGCCAGCACCCACGCGGCCGGCACGAACAGGGAGTAACACCCGGTGTACCGCGAGTCATGCCCCGCGTGCGCGGGGACGACAAGCTGCAGGACCGGAACTGCGCCAAGATCGAGGGACCAGCCCCGCGTGCGCCGGGACGACAGCAGACGGGCCGGGTCGCTGCACGTCACCACGGGACCAGCCCCGCGTGCGCGGGGACGACGGCGGAGGTGATGTGCTCAGCGAGCATGCTGCGGGACCAGCTCCGCGTGCGCGGCATCAGTTTGCCGCCGCCGGCACCGACGCCTACGGACCAGCCCCCGCGTGCGCGGGAACGACGACAGCTCGGGCGGCACGGGTTCGCCGGTGAGGGAACCAGCCCCGCGTGCGCGGGGACGACGCGGGGACGGCGGCCACCGGCAACAACACGTCGGGACCAGCTCCGCGTGCGCGGGGACGACCGTTGGCAGCACCGCGGCCCGCCCCCCACCTTGGACCAGCCCCGCGTGCGCGGGGACGACGCCGTGTCGGTGGCGATCGAGGCACCACCAACGGGACCAGCCCCGCGTGCGCGGGGACGAGCTGGTTGCGGACGGCGTGACGTCGCCGCAGTCGGGACCAGTCCCGCGTGCGCGGGGACGACCTGAATCGGCACAAGGCCGAGTGGCGCAAGGACGGACCAGCCCCGCGTACGCGGGGACGACACTTGCTGACCTGGGAATCTACCACTTGAAACAGTGTTTCCTGTTCACTTGTGGCTTGGGCCGTCAGGATCCTCGCTCAGAGACGCTGCCACCCGGGCTCCGCGAGCTGTGGTTGTGACTGGACCACGGATGACGCCGCAGACGGGCGAGGACTGCGCGTGCTGCTGGAAGAACCTTCGGCCCCTCGCCACGGGCTCAGACATCGCCCGGCGATCCAGGCTGAGACCGCCTCCGCGCACCCGCGGCGATCGAATTCTTGAACGTCTGCACGGGCTGATCGAGGCAGCATCTAGGTAAGTGGCCGGAACCCGACACGTTCGGCGTCATCGGGAGTTCGAAACCACACTTCGGCAACCATCTTTCTGAAAGAATCGGATTCTTCGGTGCAGTAACGCAGGGCGGTTACGCTGGCTTTGACTTTGAAGTCCTCTCCTGGACAGGCGCCGCCTGGTAGAGGCATTGCCGAGCCGGGCCCGAATGGCCCTATAGGCGGTTGAGGCGAACGCGGCCTGATTGGTGAAACCTCTGGTGCTTCGGTCACCTGTGCGATGGTCTGCCCGTTGAAGACCAGTGATCCCGGGCGGAGTTTAATCGGGCTGATATAGCCTGACACGGGAGTTCGCAAGTCGACAACGACACTGTTGTCAAGGATGACGCTTAATACTATCTCGCCACGGGTAATGCGACGACTTCTGTTCGCCACTCTAGTTGCACGTCCGGGAAAAATTTCTATCCGAACCGCGAATTCTCCATGTGTGCTCTTCAGGACCGGGATAAGAAGGTGATGAAGTTTATCGGACGGTGACTTCTTTGCTAACAGTTTCTCTGTATTGGTCCGACGATGCACTTCGGGTGGAGTGCTCGTGGCCATGATTCCGTCGGGAAGAATCTTCTTGCGGATTTCCAAGAGGCATCCGGAGTGAGCGGCGAACAGATCCAGCCGCGAGTTCTCGGCCCTTCTGATGCTAACAAGATGATCGCCTTCCTTGAACCAGGTGCCTGGGGCGATCCTCCACTCCTCGACCCAGCTTCTCACTGTGGCCAGGTCGATCGTCTCTTCCGGTGGGGCGCACAACAGAGTCTCCCTTGAGGCTTTGTGCACTTGGTGGACCAGGGTCTTTCCGAGGACCTCGGGCGATGGGACGGATGGCTCTGGCTCCGGTTCGGCACTGATTTCTTCTGTCGTCGGATTGTTGCTCAATTCGTCAACAAGTGTGCGTATGGATGGCGGGTGTTCGAGGCTGCGCAAGACTTCCAGGGTTCTGCTTACTTGCGTGCCCTCGTTGCGCTGTCTGCCGGGCTCATTGAATCTTGTTGCTGGATCAACGGTGCGGTGCAGGGCGACGATCTTCCAATTGTGGTTAAATACGGGGGCACCGAGGCTGTCGTCGTCAATTTGTCCGCTGTAATGGATGAATCCGGAAAATGTGTCGACAATCTGACTACTTCTTGTCGGAGCAGGATTATCATCGTCAAGTGGATTCTGAATGACGGTGACATGGTCGCCGACGTTGACTTCTTGATCGAGTTCTGCCAGATTGTTGTACCCAAAATGGGCGAGGTCGGCTGGTTCGGCTTGTAGTGCGACGAGCGTGATGTCAAGCGACTCGTCCGTGAAGAAAAAGCGATCTGGAGAGAGAGCAAAAGTTGCTGTGGGAAGCGAATTTTCGCCGCCTTCACCCCAGGAGCCGAACTGCACTTGGCTGAACCGGGCTTGGCCCGCGTCGGGAAGCACGTGGTGGAGGGTGATCAGCAGGTGCGGCGAAACCATCGAGCCGGCGGCATGTCCGACGAGCTGTCCTCGGCCGTCCCGGAGAAAAATTCGCCCGACTGCCCGTGCTGCCACGGCAGCCCGCTCCAGGTGATCGAGGCGGGCGCTGAGCGTGCGGTACCTGCCACCGAGCTTAGCGAGCACGGTTGCGGCGACGTGCGCGAGTGGGCGCCCGGTGCCGGCGCCGAGAGCGGGCAAAGCGACACCGTCGGGGTCGGCGAGCAGCGCGGCGAAGTCGAACGTCTGGCCGAATCGGTCGGAGACGAAGTCGCTGGTAGCACGGAGGACCCGGACGAGATCGTCGCGGAGCAGGTGACTGTTCAGCGCTTCGCGGACGCCGTCCGCGAACTCGTACTGCACGAGTTCGGGGTCGATCGGGCTGTCGACGGGTTCGCAGCGGTGGAGCAGGCCGCCGAGGAACACCTCCGCGAGGTGGGAAGTGCTGGAGTCCGGCAGCATCACTCGCTGTACCAGTCGCATCACCGGCAGGTTGAGCCAGGATGCCGACAGGTAGCAGGCGAGCTGGAAGGCGGTCGGCGAGGCGGCCGCCCGAAAGCGCTCGACCAGGATGGCCGGTTCGTCTTCAGCGGAAAAATTCCCGTGCCGACTCGGCTGAGCTCGACCGAGCACGGCGGCGCGCCGCCACCCTGAGCCGCCGGCCACGAGCCTTGCCCAGCTGTCGAGCCATCGGTGGGACAGTTCCAACACGGGAATCGGCGTCTCGCCGACCGAGCCGTTGGTATTCGCATCGCGAAAGCGGCACTCCCACTCGGAGTTGGCCATCGCCGCGCTCGGAGCGTGCAGTTCGACGGGAGTCGCCCGTAGGCCGGTTCCGCTCCACATGCGCTGCGGGAGCAGCGTCAGCACGGAGGTTGCGCTGGTGCTGCCCCAGCGGTGCAACAAGTCAGACATCCGGCCGTCTCGCCATGCTCCGCCGACCGCGTCGGTGACGACGAGTACGGCCTGACGGCCAGCGGGGTCCATGAGAACTGAGGGGGCTTCCCGGAGCCGGCCGTGGTCGAGCGCATGGCCAATCACCAACGAGTCGCCCGGCGAAGTGGAGCTGTCGACGGCGAACACCCGGACATGGCGAAAGGCACCCAGCTGGTCGGCGAGGGTGAGCAGTTCGGTCACGGTGCGCTTCCACACGATCATGGAGGGCGCCGCGTCGACGACCAGCGCGAGGTTCAGCCAGCGGCTGGTGGTCGGCCGGAATACTGGGGCCCAGAGGTCTTCATCGGCGATCCGGCGTGCGGTCGCGTCCTCGTCGACGACGAACTCCGTTCGGGACGGAACCCGTTTCTTCAGCGGCCGCAATGCCCGTGCCAAACTGAGTTTCTCCCGCAACGCGGGTACAGCGGGGCTGCGGGCCGCTACCCCGCGGATTTCGTTTCCGTCGCCGGCAGCGGCGTAAAGCTCACTGGTTCCGCCTGCCGTGGTGGTCGTCGTGTCGCGCGCGAGCTCCTTCTCGGGGTGCGGCACCGGGGTGCTCGTCGTTTCAGGTGCCGGCCGAGCGGCGGGCGGCGCTTCCGAGTGATCCGTCTGCTGCGGAGAGCCAGGCACGGTCAGGTTTCCGGCCAGCCACAACGCGTCACGTAGCTCCCGCGGCGTGAGCTGGATGTCGCCCGCGGCGAGGACTTCGAGCAGCCGGTCGATCATTCCGGGCCGGTCAGCGGACGCAGGACGGCATCGACGAGCTCGTCGAGTTCGATGACCTCCTCGGGTGACTTTCCTTCGTAGCGGCTGCCGGAGGTCGCGAGGTAGACCGCGTTGAGCAACTGGTCGGTCGTGATTTCGGCCCTGTCCCGCTTGGCGAGAAACGCTCGGACATGCCGATCGGCCGCGGCCGCGGCAACCGGTCCGAGGTGCGCGGAGACGATCGCGGTGAGCTGAGAGGCGTCGGGCGGCTGCAGATCGAGGCGCAGGCAGCGGCGGAGGAAGGCCGGAGGGAACTCGCGTTCGCCGTTGCTCGTGAGCACGACGAACGGAAATGCGTTGCAGCGCACCTGTCCGCGGTTGACCTCAACGCGGCTCCCCGAGTCGGCGGTCATCACCGGGACGGTGCTGGCCTCCTCGGGCAGCTGGGTGAGTTCGTCGATCTCGTATTCGCCTTCCTCGAAGACGTTGAGCAGATCGTTGGGCAAGTCGATGTCGCTCTTGTCGATCTCATCGATGAGAAGCACGCGAGGCTTCGCGTACGGGAGCAACGCGGTGCCGAGCGGGCCCAGCCGGAGGTGCCGGCCGATGCTGTCGGACAGGCTTGGCTCCGCGGAGGCGTCGTCATCGCGCGGACGCTGGCCCTGTCGCTGCTTCTCCTCACGCAGACGACCGATCGGGTCGTACCGGTAGAGACCCTCGCGTAGGGTTGACCGGCTAGTGATGGGCCACCGCAGCACGGAGCCGAGCTTGAGCTCTTTCGCCACCATGTACGCGATCGTCGACTTGCCCGTGCCCGGCCGGCCGGTGATCAGCAGTGGGCGGCGCAGGAAGAGCGCCGCGTTGATCATCTGAAGTTCCTGCGGGTCTGGCTCCCGCTGGTGGCTGTCCATGCCGAGCCGTCGCGCAGTACTGGGGTCCGGCGCACCGTTGTGTTTCACCGGTGAGGGAAGGAGTGGCTGACCGTCGAACGACCGCCAGTTCGGCGGTGCGGGAAGTGTGTCGATACCGTTGTGCGGATCGCCGACGCCGGTGTAGATCGGCCAAGCGGTCACGAGACTGCTCCTTTCGGGAACGGGGGAAGCCACTCCAGGCCGTGGGGGACCCGCGTGGGGTCATCCCACATCAAGACGAGGTCGTGGCCGGCGTGGTCCATGTCGATGCCCGCCGCACGTGCGGCGACGCGCTGCCGGTGGACCCGGTCCGGGAGAGCCTTTAACGCCCACGCGTTCAGGATTTGCTCCAGAGCCTGTCGGCGATTCCAACGGCCTGTGCGCGTTCGGTGCCACAGCACGACCGGGACACCCGAGCTGAGCACCGATTGGAAAATCCCGTCCTCGTGGGGACCGGCAGGGAGGTCGTAGGCGAGTGCCAGGCAGACGTGTCCGGCCGGATCGGCCTTTTCGGGGAGACCGGTTCCCGGACGCTCGGCCCAGAAGATCGCGGCCGGGTCGTACGAGTGGCAACGGGCGTCCAGGCCTTCCCAGCAATCCTGCCACGCCTGGTGCCAGGCGGACTGGCTGATGCGGTCGAGTGGCCGGACCACGACCGGGCAGACCGTTCCCACTTCCCGCTCGACGCCCTCGAAGCGAATGGGTAGCGCTTCCAGGGCGTGGTCGAGTAACTCCAGGGGTAAGAAGAACTCCACGATAGGAAGCGTGGCATCCGGGTCACCGCCGAACTCGTCGACGAGCCCGCTCAGCATCTCGGCGATGTGCTCGAGGCTCCTCGGCTCGTCCGTGGTCATGACTTGGCTGCCGGCGGCACCGGTGAAGCGCCAGACCGTGACCTGGAATCCGCTGCCTAGCAGGTCCGGCTCCATCCGCACTACGAAGTACGTACGCCGCAGCTCGTCGTCGAGGTTTTCCAGATCGGTGAGCTCGACGCCGTAGTTCGGCGCCGTGGTGCGGATCCAATCCCAGAGCCGGCTATGGACGAACTCGGTGAAGCCGGCCGCCAAGCGGGTGAGACACTCGAACAACGGCTGTGGATTCACCGCGACGCGCAAGGCTTCGACCGACAACATCACGTCATCCGGATTCTCCGGAAGTCTGGCCAAGCCGGGCACACTCTGCGTGGCTTCTCGGTAGATCGCGCGAAGCGACGCCGGTGTGGAGGCGGCCATGAGGATGTTCCTGAGCCGGTGCAGCTCACGCCGATCGAGGATTCTTTTCTCCGGCACCTTGCCGGCTGGGTCGAAGGTGGTGAAATTGGTGATGTGGGCAGTGACATCGCGCGCGGTGGTGACGGCAACCCCTCCGTTGCCGGTGCTCGAGGACCTTGGCACTTCGGCCTTGGTGATGTTTGCGGACAGGGACGAGTGAGCGTGGGGAAAGCCGGTGGCGGGCTGCTCTACACCCGGCCCGGCGGATGAGGGTCCGACGGCCAGTGGCCCAGGCGGACATCGCGGCCAGCGGCGCCGACGCGATGCTCCCTTGACCACTGGCCGTTGCGGTGCCGGACACCGCGTTCTGGCCTTGAGCGGCGACGAGGGACGGGTGTTTGGCGGCCTCGTCCAGCGCTGCGTTCAACGCGGTTGCGAATTCGGGGTCGTCGTCGTCGGCGGCGTACCCGATCGCGTCACTGACGCGTTGTCTGGTTCGTGGGGACACGATGCCATCCTTCGCCACCTCCGTCTCCAACCTCTGCACCGCGCTTTTTACCGCGGAATCGGACTCGCGCTTGCCTAGCACGATATCCCGGACCTTGTCCTGTGCCCGGGCCGCGCTGGCGTCGATCGCCACATCCACGACCCCGTCCAGTGCCTTTCCGGCACGGCGCGCCTTGGCGGCCGCCCACGCGATCAACGCACCCAACACCAACTCGACGCTCATGGGCGATCGACCTCCTCTGAGGCAAACCCGGTCATCTACAGCACCACAGTCGCTGGAAAGTGCCGAGATGCAACACTCATTCGACGGCAGATTCCTGCGAGCTCTCCGGGCGGTCGCACGAGCAGGCGAAAACGCGTGGTCAGCGGACGTTTTCGCCGATCTCCTCAAGACGGCGGCCGCGGGTGCGCACATCGCCTAGGCCCACGGTCAGGCTGCACAGCAGGATGAACACGGCGGTAAGAGCGAACACGCCACCGAAGCCGAAAGTGGCGGCGACCGCGGCGATGACGAACGCGTTGCCGAATCCGGCGAAGCGGCTGACGCCGTTGGCGAGCTCGGAACCGAGGTACCGGCGCCGGCGAGGTTGGCCGATGAGCCGAAGAGCGGCACGCACGCCCGCGGAGTGGGTCAGGTGGACGACCTCCTCCGGGAGGCGGCCGTTGTTCAGCAGCATCGCGAGGGTGCCGCCCATCGTGCTGGCGCTCAAACACTGGGATGTCCCCGTTGTTGGCGGAGCCGACGACTGGCGCAAAGGGCTGGTTAGGCATTGCCGACCGGCGTGTCGTGCTGTTCGAGTTCGTGAATTGGCAGCGCTGGCGTCTGGGTGGGTCTCTTGCCGTGCTGCTCGCCCCTGTTCGCCATCGCCGGCGGGATCGCGGTCGCCGTGTCGCGTCTGCGGAGGGCGCGGTTACCGTCGAGCTGGAGGCGCGAATAAGGTGGCGGTTCGTGATCGCCGCCTGTTCAAGCTCCTGGTGTTCCAGAGGCTGCCCTGGGACGCCTCGGAACAGGGTCGCCTACCTTGAGCGCTCCAGCACCGGGGCTGCGGTCGGTGTTCCCCGCGCCGGCCGCTCGGCTGTGCAAGAGTCGTGACTGTGCGCTACAGTGTTGGGGTGATCTCCCTTAACACGGGAGATATCCCACGTGTGGGGGTTCAAGTCCCCCTCGGACACAGTATTACCCCACGGATCGCGACACGCGATCTTGAAATACGGTCGGTCGTCGCTTAGCTAGAATCGATCTCCTCCAGTCGCCATCGTGCGCCGTCGTAGACGATGGCCTTCCCTGAGTCGCGCAGCGCCGCGGCTACACGTCTGTGTCCGGCCGATCAAATTCCGGTGTGGCGTGGCCGTGGCGGCAATAGTAGATCGGGCGTCCGTGGTTACAGTGCGAGTCCAGTCGACCGTCGCAGGTACCGCAGTGGATCAAGTCGGCTAGAGCGAACCGGCGTGGGCGAAACGCGGTCACGCGATCGGCGTTTAGTGCTCACGGTAGACGCCACCGGGACGCGGCAGCGCAGGTCTTCGCGGACGTCGTAGAGGTAGATGCTGACGGCCGGAGCGTTGCGCCGGGCCGCCCAATCCTTAGCGGGCGCCTCGAAGGCGACCGCAACCTCGCTGCGGTGCAGCGCCTCGTCGACCTTGTGGATCACCGGCCGCCCTCCTCACCAGTGCGTTCCTCCCGCGATGATCGCAAGGAGCCGGCCCGGCCGACCTCGCGGTGGCGAACCTTCGGGTACGCCCGGCTGCCCGTATGTGCGGGGTCAGTCCAGGCGGGTGAAGACGAAAGTGGCAGTGCGCCCGGCGTCATCGCTCCAGTCGCCTTCGTACCGGAGCGGGCTCGGATCGGCCGAGACGAGTCTCCCCCGGTAAATCTGGTTGCCAGCGCCGTCGGAGTCGGTGGCCGAGAAGCCTCGCGGGGCTGGGGCGGCCGTCGCGACGAAATTGCTGCTTCCCGCCACGCCATCGGCGGTCCACTGGCCGCCGTAGCAAGGCGCCGTGCCGGCGCACCGGCTGTCGTCGAGCCGGCGCAGAGTGATGGTGGCCGTATCCGGATCGGTCCAAGGATTGCCCTTGGCGAGCTTCTTGGAAAAGACGATCTGCCATTGCCCGGTCAGGTCGGGGGCAGGGGTGGAGGGGTCGTCCCGGACTGTCGCGCTGTCTGCGGAACCGCCGAGCGGTTCACCGGGGCCAGAGCCGGGTGGCGACGACGGCCGGGTGGCCGGATCGGGCGACGAAACGGCCGGAGGCGGCGCGGGCAGCGGCGAGTCCGCCGCGCTCGGCGAGGCCGCGGCTGCCGGTGGTGTACTCGTCTCCGGGGGAACACTCGGTGCCGCGAGGGCGGACAACGAGCTCGGCGCACTACTGGCCGAAACGGGCGGGCCGGCGGACGCGGGCAGCCCGAACAGCACTCCGGCCAGGAGCAGGATCCCGGCGACGGCCTTGCGCAGCACAACCGGGTGCTCCTGCACCAGCCTGAGCGCCGTGCCGTCGAGGATCGGAACCCGCAGGAGCACCTGGGTGACGGATTCCGTGCCTCGGCTAAGCAGCCCGGGTGCGCGGGTGACCAGGCCGTTACGCAGCGCGCCAGCCCGTTCGGCGAGCCGCCGGTGACCGTGCGCCCTGGCGGAGTCGATCAGGGCCGTGAGGAGCTCAGCCGCTTCCGCAACGCGCCCGCTGTCGGCCCGGCGCGCGGCCAGCGCGTAGGTGAAGTAGGCGATGTCGGTGCGGGAGCCCGTGTGCCAGGCCGCGCGGAGGCCAAGCTCAAGCACGTCGTCGCCGCGGTACCACCAAGGCGTCGGCAGGAGCTTCACCGACACGACACGCGCGAGCACCAGGGCGTCCCACGGCCGGTCGTGCGCCAGCAGCCGACCCAGGGTGCGTTCGAGGACGTCGAACTCGGCCGTGAGCTGGCCGGCATCGGCCGTCTCGTGGGCCCACGAGGAGACACGAGCGAACAGTGGCCACGGTGGATTGGCCGGGGTCACCACCTGCGGGACGAGCGGGCGCACCCGGTACCGGCCCGATTCGTCCTCGACCAGGCCCCCGTCGACGAGTTTGCGCAGGCCGGCGGTGGCCAGCAGCCCTGCTCCCCAGGAAGCATCGGGGAAGACCAGCAGTTCCTGCAACGTCGTCACGGCCGGCTCACCCAGCTTGGCGAGCACGCGGCAGACGATCATGGCATAGGCGTCGGGATCAGCAACGTCGGTCACGATTCCCTGCACACCGGCGGTCCGCAGCGCGGCGGCGAATTGCGTCAGCGTGCCGGGATTTCCGTCGCAGCTGTCGAAAATGCGTTCAGCCTGTTGTTTTTCCGCTGCCGAAAGCGGCGCCCCGAGCTCGTTTTGCCACAGATCGACTGCGTCTGCGCGGCTCAGCCCGGCCAGTGGAAGGGACTTGACCAACCGGGCGGAATCGGTGCGCCGGGTGGCGATGACGAACACGCTGCCCGGCATGGCGTCGAGCAACTGCCGGATCTCTGCGGCCGGCCACTCGACGCCGTCCAGCACCACGAGGGCACGGACGCGGCCGAGCAGGCGCCGCGAAGCGGCCTGTTCGCCGTCGTAGCACTCCAGGGCCAGGTCGCGCAGCACGTCATCGGGTGTCATACCGGGAACGAGCACCCGCCGCAGCACTCCCTCGCAGCCGGGAACCGTGCTGGCGGACAGGACCGCTTCACCGGTTGCGTATTGCAGAAACAGTGTCTTGCCGATGCCTGCTGGGCCGCTGACCAGCAGGTGCCGCCCAGCGGCGAGCTGCTCGCGCAGTTCCGCCAGCTCACGGTCACGACCCAGGCACGCGGCTCGCTGCGTCCACGGCAACGAGGACGGCAGGCTCTTCCGTCGGACGGTGCCGGTGGCCCGTCGGCGCGCGTCGACGGCCTCGAACAACCGTTCCAGCGTCGATTCGTCCAGCCCGGTCACCTGGTAAAGGTGACCGGCCTGGACCGTGATGCCGTTGTTGACGTTGACGAAATTCGAGATCTTTCCGAGCTCGGATGCGTCCGGGCCGCCGGACCCCGTGGACTCCACTGCGGATGCCCCTGTCCTATGAAACGAAAGGAGTAGATTAGCGCAATTCCCGGGCGGTCTCGCGCCGCCCCCGCGGTGTCAATCTTTTGTCCGGGAAACGTCGCGATCCGGCCATCGCCCGG